>JASFOT010000289.1:0-3796 GCA_050116375.1 Gammaproteobacteria bacterium
GATCATGACCCGATCTGGATGACCGCCCAGGCTGTATTGGCCATTCAGGGTATTGGCCAGATGATGGGCCAGGTCATCCCAGGACACCTGTAATCCCGTACACAGCCTGAAGCGCCCGTCCCGGTGCCCGTCGAAAACCAGGATTCCGTCTCCGCCGGAGCCGTTCGCGGGCTTGACGACAAACTGCTCCCGCCCAGCCACTATCTCTGGGAACTGGTGGATATCGTGAATCGTGGACAGGCTTCCGTAGAGTTCGGGTGCAGGGACGCCGTGTTCACGAGCGAGCTGTTTGGTTCGCAGCTTGTCGTCCACCAGCGGATACAGGTGTCGGCTGTTGTAGGTCGCGATCAGCTCCGCATTGCGGCTGTTGATGCCGAGAACGCCCTGTGCCCTCAGTCGGCGAAAAATCACGGTCTGTCACCCGCAAGCGCCCGAAAACGACGCAGCTCGGTCAGGCGGTAGCCGGTGTAGCTGCCCAGCATCAGGATGACCGCAAGCACCACCAGCAGCGTTTCCGGGAAAACGAAAGCCACGTGCTGCAGAATCGCCATATCCATTACGCCATACGCGATGGCCGCCACGAACAGGCTGCCGAGGCCGTCGATGATTGCGTCCCGCGGACCGCGTTCCTCCCAGACCACGGACATTCGCTCGATCGTCATGGTCAGGATAACCATCGGGAACAGCGCCACCGACAATCCGGTCTCCAGGCCGAGGCGATGGCTCAGGACGCTCAAGGCCGCCATCAGCAGCACCACCATCGTGAGAACGGCTGCCAGCCTGGGCACAAGCAGCAGGTGGAGTTTTTCCAGATACAGGCGCAGCGTGAGTCCCAGGGCCACCAGGGTGCTGAAAAGGACGATGCCGGCAATGAGCTGGGTTTCCCGGAATGCCAGGGCCACCAGGACGGGCAGGAAGGTGCCAAAGGTCCGGATCCCGACAAGGTTGCGCATCAGCACGATAATCAACGCGCCGATAGGGATCAGAGATACGATCGAGTAAACCTGCTGGGTCTGGAGCGGCAGGTCCAGGAGCGAGAACTGGGCCAGCCGGGAACCGTGACTCGCCGCCTGCTGCTGGGCCAGGGACAGTGCGTCCTGGACGCTCGGCGAAACCCGGAATTCAATATTTTCGCGAACGCCGCCCGTGACCTGCACCAGGGGATCGCCATTCCAGCGCCATATCAGCAGTGATTCCGGCAGTTCCTTGATTCCCGTCACCGGATTGAAGAACAGCCATTTCTTGCCGTTGTGGACAGCGATCCATGGCCGCATCTCCACCTGTCGTGCTTCATCCGGCAACGGCAGTACCTGGAGGATCAGCGAGGGAATACGGGCCCCCGACAGAAGCGTCTGGGCTGCCTGAGCGGCGGCGAACGGATCGGAGACATCGCCGATGAAGATCCGAACGTTGTCATCGGGACTGGCGGATGCAATGGTCTGGAGCAACGTGGCGGTAAAAGTTTCCACGTCAGCGGAGCGCCGCCGGACGTCCTCGACAATGGCGTCCAGCGCCGATGCGAAGGGCTCCTCCAGCTCCGGAACGGAAGGAAACGGCGGGGCCTGCATTTCCACTCGTCGATCGGCCTTTCGGAAAACACGCAGGCGGTAATAGAGAGACTGCTCGCCTTCCGTTCGCCGAATGGCCCACATCGCAATCCTGTCCTCGCCCTCCTGGCTGACGGACACTCCATAACCCCTGGAAATAAAATTCTCGGTCAGCACGCTGTACCCGGGAGGGTCGGAAGGAATCGCGAGCATCGCCTTGGCCGGCCCCGGTGTAAATCGCTCGAACTGGACCCGGGCTTCCACGGTCCACAATGGGGAAGTGGCCCCGGGGCTGAGCGGAAAACCGAGTTCGGTGGCCCGGTAGGCGGCCACGGAAAGCCCCGCCACGGCAAGGGTCGCGGACAGCAGGTAGAGGTGGCGACGCCGGGCCGACAGTGTCACGATGCCTTGTCCTCCGAGGGGCAGTCCGGGGGCAGGGTGAACGTTTCTTCCGAGTCCACCACGATCAGCCCGGCCATGGCGCTCCTGCCGATCAGCAGCGGATAAATGAAACGGCTCCTGTCTACGAGATTGACCTCGACTTCTCTGCCGATGGAGCCCACACATAGCCAGAGTTCGACAACCGGTCTGCGACTGTGCTCGTCGCCGATTGATTCCTTGATGCGCACGCTTCGCACCAGGGGACGTTCCATCTCCAGCAGCTCGCCGGTTTCAGGGTCTTCGATGGTGAATCGCACCATGCGCCGTCCGTCGCGTTTGAACCGCTTAATATTGATAGCGTGCAGCGAAGTGGTTTTTGCGCCGGTGTCCAGCTTGGCCTTTACCTTGATCCGTTCACTGGTGACAAGAGCAGTCTCGATCCAGCCGAGGATCTCCTTGTCCCGAACGTCCTCACCGGCCCTGGCGATGACGTTAGTCGTCAGGATGCATAGCATGATGCTGACTGCGAGGCGGGTGCTCGTCACTGAAGCCAGACCGTGGAGCCATCGATTTGCCCGGATGCGGATCCGACCGTTCGACATTCTCATAAATTCCATTCCCTAGACCGCGAAGAGACGTCAATCAACCCACTCTGCCCCGGCGAAGAATCAGCGCTCCGGGCTCTTCAACACCTTCCCGAAGTCATGCCGGGACGCTCAAGGTGGCCTCAAAGGGGGAGGTCGCCGGATCCCGTTTTCGGCTGATAAAATTCAGAAAAAACTTGAGAAAAAATCTTTAACTAACTGATAAATAGACAAGTCCCGCGACATTTATGCGATCCTGCGGTTATACCGAAATGGATGCAGTTCTCGAGATTCGCCGATCGATGGCCCGTCTCTGCCCCTGTCAGGAGGGCGGATCCTGTCGCGCGGCGGGCAATTATGCCCACAAGGGGGGCGTAGCGCCAAATTGCGATGACGGGCCTGATTATTCCCGGGCGGCCGCGAACTCAGCGAAGCCCCTCATGAAATCCTTGATCCGGTCTTCCAGCCTGGCGTCCTTGATCCGGCCATCGGCATCCACAAGTTCGCCGGCGCGAGAGACGGAAAGACGGTCGCCGGACCATTGGCGCGTTCCGAGCGCCTTGAGCACCGGAAGCCACGCCGTCTGGCTCAGGACCGTGCCAAGTCCACCGGGTGTGGCCCCGATGACGGCGACGGGCCGGTCGCGGAAGACCCGACCGATCTGATCCGGGGGTCTCGACAGCCAATCCATCACGTTCTTGAGAACGCCGGGTATCGAGCTGTTGTACTCCGGGCTTGCCAGGATCAGGCCATCGGCGGCCGCAATCCTGTCCTGCAGACGGCGGACCGACGCGGGAACACCGCTGTCACGCTCCACGTCCGCATTATAAAGAGGGACTTCATCGATGGACGCAATCCGGAGGGAGACTCCCTGGGGAGCAAGGCGGGCCGCGGCTTCCAGCAGCGACCGATTGAACGAACCGGCCCGGAGGCTGCCGGCAATTCCCACCAGTTCTGTCATGGGCCACCTCGGAAAAGAATGTTGCGCACTTATACATGGTACGGCAATCGGGGTGTTGCGTCGGGCTCCATTCACGGGGCCTGAAAGGCAAGCGCTGATTCTGGCGAAGAATCTTTTTGCTTCCGCTAGCATCTAACTTGCTGGCGGCACCTTTTCCGGTCCAAACCGACTGAGGAGACTTTGCCTCTGAACACTCTGACCATCGATGTGGCCCGCGTCTGCGCCATCGTCGGATCTGTGGTCCTAATGTGTACCGCCTTGGCCCGCTCCGTCGACGCGGCGATGGCGTCCGGCTCGTCCGACGATCCCGCTGTCGGCATCAG
>JASFOT010000290.1:0-3772 GCA_050116375.1 Gammaproteobacteria bacterium
TTCGTGGTCGAGACGAATTACACCATCATCCTGACGTTCGCCGCGTATCTTGCCGTGGTCCTGGTCGTCGGCGCCGTGGCCTGGCGACGGACGAAGAACCTCAAGGACTACATCCTCGGCGGCCGCCGGCTCGGCCGATGGGTCACCGCGATCAGCGCCCAGGCCTCCGATATGAGCGGCTGGCTCCTGATGGGCCTGCCCGGTTACGCCTACGCTGCCGGCATGGAGTCGATCTGGCTCCTGGTGGGGCTCCTGATCGGCACCTATGCCAACTGGAAATTTACCGCCGCCCGTCTGAGAGTCGCGACAGAGCGTTACGGGGACTCGCTAACTCTCCCGGACTATCTGGATCGCAGGTTCAACGACCGCAGCGGCGTGCTGCGCCTGTTGTCCGCGCTATTCATACTGGTCTTTTTCACCTTTTACACCAGCTCCGGGCTGGTGGCAGGGGGACGACTGTTCGAGGAGGTTTTCGGGCTCGATTACTTCTGGGCGGTGGCGGCGGGGGGCGTGACCATTGTCGTATACACCTTCATCGGTGGCTTTCTCGCTGTCAGCTGGACGGACCTGATCCAGGGTCTGCTCATGTTTGTCGCCCTGATCATCGTGGCGGTGATGGGCCTTGCCGCCATCGGCGGGCTCGACGGCATGGCGTCCGGAATGGCGACGGTGGACCCGGCTCTGCTGGACCCCTTCACGAACGCCGCCGGCGAACCTCTGGGTGCCATCGCCGTCATCTCCCTGCTCGGCTGGGGACTGGGCTATTTTGGCCAGCCCCATATTCTGGCCCGCTTCATGGCCGCAAGCAGCGTGGAGAGAATCCGCGATTCACGCCGAATCGCCATGACCTGGGTGACCGTGGCCCTGGCGTGCGGCATGGTGGTGGGTATGTGCGGAATCGCGCTTCTCGACGAACCGCTTGCCGGGGCGGACACCGAGAAGATCTTCATCCTCATGGCCACCATTTTTCTGAACCCAGTAGTGGCGGGTGTCTGCCTCGCCGGGATCCTGGCGGCGGTGATGAGCACCGCCGACTCGCAGCTCCTGGTAGCGTCTTCCGCTGTCTCGGAGGATCTTTACAAGGGCTTCTTTCGCCGCGAGGCGAGCCCCGGAGAGCTGTTGTGGGTGGGCCGGCTGGCGGTCGTGGCCATCGCCATGCTGGCCCTCTTTCTCGCATCGGATCCGGACAGCAAGGTGCTGGACCTGGTGGCCTATGCCTGGGCGGGCTTCGGGGCCGCCTTCGGGCCCGTCATCCTCATATCTCTCTACTGGCGCGGAATGTCCCGCTCAGGCGCTATCGCGGGTGTGCTCACCGGGGGTATTACGGTGATCGCATGGAAGCAGCTGGCCGGGGGCATATTCGACATTTACGAGATCGTGCCGGGGGTGCTCTTCTCGGCCGCCGCAGTTTTCGGGGCCAGCGCCTTTTCACGCGGCGGTGGTCGCTGAGCGCCAGGCGGCGATCGCCAGAACCCAGGCAGCCGCAAGAAGTACCGCCGCGGCAGCCCCGGCCGTCCACTGGATCCGTTTGTTCCTGAGACGGGTCTCCGGCACGAGACTGCCGAGCCAGCCGATTGCCAGGCCCGCGATGAAGCCAGTGAGATGGGCCACCACGTCTGTCCGCTCGCCGCCGGTGCCGGTGTAAGCAAGGAGCAGTATGCCGCCGATCAGTGGGCTCCAGCGTCGCAGGGCCCCGCCCGCCAGGAGTTTCCAGTACCGCATGGAGTGGGCTACTACGATGGCGAGGGCCGCGAACACCGCCGTGGACGCACCGATGGAAGAGTGTTCGGGATTCTGGATAAGGGCGTTGAGCCCGTTACCTAAGGCGCCGGCAACGAGGATGCCGCACCAGGCCACTCCGCCCCCCAGGGCCTGGGCGGCGAGCAGTCCGAAGACGATGCCGAATACCAGGTTCGCCACGATATGGCCTGCATCCGCGTGCAGCGTCAAGGCAGTCACGGTCCGCCACCACTGGCCCTGCATCACCAGCCCTGCGCGCATGGCGCCGGCCTCGTACCAGTCCCAGCCCAGCGCCCACCCGTTGGCCAGCACCGAGATTCCCAGCAGGGTCGCTACGTAGGCCAGCAGGCCGAGTCGACCGCTGGAGATGACCGGCACCCGGACCCGCCTCGGTCGCGGGCGCGCCGTGTTTTCCCGGGCATAGGCCTCGATTTCCGCCAATGCCCTGGACAGATCCTGTTCACTCACGAGCAGCAGCCAAAAGCCGTCCACGAAACAGAGTTCGGACGCCACGCCCACGGCCGAGAGCACAAGACGTCTATCCTCGCAGGGACCGCGATATCGATTCTGAAAAGCGATGGCCAGGTCGCCGGTCAGCATGTTCATGGTCGATACCATGCGGCAGCTATCCCGGAAGAGCAACGCGGCAAGGGGAATGAAACAAGGCCGGAGCGGCCTTGCGCCACTCCGGCCCCTCAGCGTCTGCCCCCTCCCCAGGGCAGGACGCTATCGTGTCAATCACGCAACCTTCAGAACGTGACGTTTCGCCTTCTTGGCTTTCGGCAGCACGATCTCCAGGAGTCCGTCCTTGAGATGTGCCTTGGACTTTTCGATGTCCACGTCGATCGGGAACATCACGGTCCGCTCCAGCGTACCGTGCTGCATCTCGCAGCGATAGAAGCGATCAGTCTTCTCCTCTTCCTTCAGTTCCCGGTCGACCATGATGGTCAGTCCTTCGTCCGTGATCGACAGCTCGATCTCGTCTTTCTTGACACCCGGCAGTTCGGCACGAACAACCAGTTCATCGTCACGGTCGATGAGATCGACAAGCGGATAACGCATCTGGAACACGCTCTCGATCTCGGGCGACAGTGGGCGTCTGAAACTCATCGGGTCCATCCAGAGGCGATTGAAGAAGTTCTCGAAAACATCCTCAATGCCTTCCCGGAGAGGCCAGGTCGTCGGGCCGACGCTACGCGGCAGTTTCCCGACTTTTTTCGGGACAAGTTCACGTACAGTCGACATAACGTTTACCTCATTGGATCAAGCATCCCTGCCGTCCGGACAAAGTCTGCCCGGACATTTAAAACATAGATCCAACAGGGCCATTCCCAATCGTGGGATTCCCCTATTGACGGAGTGCGACCGCTTGTCCGGGAGGGATGTCCTACTGGACGATGGTGTGCTCGTAATTCTCGATGTCGTGAACGGCCCAGATGACGGGCTCCCACTCGTCCCTCCGGGTGCCGGTGAGCCGGGCACCGATGTAGTACCGCCGCCCCTCCTCCACAAACAGCTTCATCTCGCCGGGCTGTTCGCCCCGGGGCGTGTAGACGACTCCCGTATTCAGTGTTCCTGTTGCCTGGCTGAGATCCGCGACAACCCGGATGGTGTGGTCGCCCGGGGCGAGCCGGAAAGTATGCTTCCGGCCGGACAGACCGCCCACCGAGGAGGTGGACTGGACGTTCCTGCCGTCGATCACCGCGATGTAGGCCGGGTAAACCTTGTCCGGTATGTCGGAAGTGAAGGTGGTCACAATGCCGTACGGTTCATCGGAGGACAGCATTCGTGCCTCCATGCAGCCCCCGGCAATAGCCGCCGCTGCCAGGCCGAAGACCAGCCCGGTGACACGGATGCAGCGTGCGCTCAAGGATTCCATCATTGCGGCGATTTCCTCTCCCGTTTCGGCTGCCACAGAACTCCCTCGAAGCCTACCTGCCGGCGCCTCCAGCTTGTTAGACCGGATTCGGTTCCCGTTGTTTCGCTTTCCGGTGGCGTGTCGGTAATCGGACTCGCCGTCCGTGAAAGCTGA
>JASFOT010000291.1:0-3744 GCA_050116375.1 Gammaproteobacteria bacterium
CCGTTCACCGCGAAAGTGACGTTGCTGGTCGATTCAATGGGCGGCAGCGCGTGGGCTGCTACCGCATCACCAATCGAGCCGTCGCTGTGGCAGACCGCGCAGCTTTCCACTGGCGAAAATGCCACACTATCTCCCGGTGGTCCTGGTGGCCCTTGCTCACCTTGCTCACCTTGCGGGCCCGCGGGCCCCGGTGCGCCGTCGTCACCGTCGTCGCCTTCACAGCCCGTCAAGGCGAAGACAGCAGCGAATACGGCCGCCACCATCCAAGTAGTCCATCTGGCTTTCATCATTGTCTCCCTCGGAAAGGAAAAAAGTGGTTCCAATCCATTCATACACCCCGCCAGGACTTTCGTTATCGATGCATCCTGATGAGAATGATTCTTATTTCTTGGCTCCAACCCTCTGTATGCGTTTTCCTTTTTAATGCAGCGAGCCAACTTTTCCCATGATGTGGATCAACTACGAATCATATTTTTGGCTGAAATGCTCCGATGGCGCTCGGTCAACGACCGACAGAGCCTTAAGACGAGACGTATACGCCCGGGAGACAAAAGAAAACCGCCGGATCCCTTTCGAGGACGCGGCGGTCTTGATCAGGGCAGGTTCCAGGCCCGGTCGGGGGCCTGCAGGACCTGCGAAAACGGCGGATGGGCGTTACTTGAAACTCGCCCAGAAGGCGGCGATGTTTTCGATGTCGGCGTCGCTCAGGCCACTGGCATCGGCCTTGTGCTCCACCTGCCCGCCGGCCACGGACTTGATCATGGCGGTGATGTCGGCGGCGGACTCGCCGGAGAAATCATCTTCATAATGGCAGTCCGCGCAGGCGGCCTCGAAGACCGCTTTGCCGGCCTCCACGTCGGCCGCCGAGGCGGACAGGCCCCAGAGAGCCAGCGGCAGAGCCAGCAGAATTCCTTTCATTGCACGCATTGATTCGTTACTCCGTCGGTAAACCAAAGAGCCCCGATCATATCGCAGCGGCCGGGAACACCGCCATCGTGGAAACCTGCAGCGTGGAATGCCGGGTATACCGGGCCGGGAAGCCCTGAGGTCGCTACTCTCCCGGCAACACGTTGCGCAGATATTCGGCGAAGTCCTTGCCGTACTCCTCGTGCTTGAGACCGTAATGCACGGTGGCCTCCAGGTAGCCCAGCTTGCCCCCGCAGTCGAAACGGATTCCGTCGAACTCGTGGGCGCGCACCTCCCTGGCCTCGAGCAGCTGGGCGATGCCGTCGGTAAGCTGGATCTCCCCGCCCGCGCCGGTTCCCAGTTCCTCGAGGAAATCAAAAATCTCCGGCTCCAGGATATAACGGCCGACGACCGCCAGGCTGGATGGCGCGTCCGCGGGCGCCGGTTTCTCCACGATCCCCTTCAGACGCCAGACGCTTTCGCCCACCGGCTCTCCGTCCACCACGCCGTACTGGTCAGTCTGGTCGCGGGGCACCCGCTGCACGCCCACGACGCTGCCGCCGGTCTCCTCGTAGAGCTGGCGCATCTGCTCCAGACAGGGCGTCGGGGCGTCGATGAGGTCGTCGGCCAGGTGCACGAAGAACGGACGATTCCCCACCACCGAGCGGGCGCAGAGCACCGCGTGGCCCAGTCCCAGCGGCGCCCCCTGGCGGATGTAGATGCAGGTCACGTCCTCGGGGACGATGGAGCGCACCATGGCCAGCTCGTCGGGCTTGTCCTTGTCGATGAGCAGCTGCTCGAGCTCGGTGTCCCAGTCGAAGTGATCCTCGATGGCCCGCTTGTGCCGCCCGGTGATGAACACCAGGTTGGTGGCGCCGGCAGCCAGGGCCTCCTCCACCGCATGCTGGATCAGCGGCTTGTCCACCACCGGCAGCATTTCTTTCGGGCTGGCCTTGGTGGCCGGCAGGAACCGCGTTCCCTTCCCCGCCACGGGGAAAACGGCAAACTTGATGGGCTTCGGCACGTGACAACTTCCTGTTCAGCCTGGCGTCGCGACGCCATAAACGGGGCGCCATGCTGGCACAGCAGCCTATCCCGTTCAACGACCGGATTCTCAAAAAACGAGGCCGGCCAACCGGCCGGCCCCGTCGTCTGCCGTAGAAGCCTACACGTCAGTCGCTGTCGCCCTGCGGCGCGACCACGATGCGGCCCTCGTTCCACTCCAGGATCCGCGGTCCGATACCGCTCACGTCGAGCAGCTGCTCGGGTGTCTCGAAACGACCGACGTTCTCGCGGTACTCGACGATGGCCAGGGCCCTCGACGGCCCGACGCCGGCGAGTTCGGCCGCCAGGGTATCGGCATCTGCGGTATTGATATTGACGGTGCCCGCGAAGGCGTAGCCGGTGACGAGCATGGCGAGAACGGCCATGACGCTCTTGATCGCTCGGAACATGTTTTCCCTCCTTGAACCTGGGACTGCGTGACGGGATGCGGGAGGAGCCCGCGACCCCTGTCCTACGCTATCCCGACACACGCCCGGGGGGAGGTCCGGAAATCTGTGCTGTTGCGCCGGAAATGGCCCGGACCGTTCAGGAAATGGAGGCGTCGAACTGGAAACGGGCCAGCGGGCGGCTGCTGCCCCAGGATTTGCAGGTCGGGCATTGCCAGAACAGCATCTGACCGGAAAAGCCGCAGGTGTGGCAGCGATAGGTGGGGCTGCGCCGGGCCAGTCGCTGCAGCGCGCGGGTAATGCGCCGGACCGACTCCTGCCGGGTATCGCCATCCGCGCGGCTCGGCCGCAGGATCTCCAGCAGATCGGTCAGCAGCGGATTGGCGTTGATGAATTCGTCGATGCAGTCGGCGGTCACCGGGTCGTCGAATTCGCCGTCCACGATGGCCGCATAGGCAATCCCCGATTTGGCCCGGGGCTGCGCCTCCACGAGGGCGCTGAGCAGGTCGGTAAACCCCTGCAGGTCGCCCATGGCCTGGTAACTCCTGCGCATGAGCGGCAGCACGATAGCCGCGAAGGCCGGGTCGCGGGACAGCGCGTTCCGGTAAAGGCGCACCGCGAGTTTATGGTCGCCTTCCTCGCTGGCCAGGCGGGCCCGCATGAGCGTGCCCCGCAGCGAGTCCCGATCGGCATCCCGGGCCCGGCGCAGACAGTCCAGGGCTTTTTCCCTGTCGCCGTCCCCGATCGCCTTCTCGGCGAGTTCGCAGTAATAATGCGCCACCTCGGGACTGACGCCCGGTCCCGAGAAGGAGGCAAGCCGGCTTCTGGCGGCGATGGCCTGCTCCCATTCCCGCTCCTGCTCGTAAATGCGGACAAGCTGCTCCAGGGCCGTCTGCTCGTAGCCGGCCTTTTCCGAGAGGCGCTTGAACATGTCCTCCGCGCGATCGAAGAGCCCGGCCTTCAGATAGTCGTCGGCCAGCTCCTTGAGGGCGCGGTTACGCTGCGCCCGGGGCAGGTCACCGCGCTCGTAGATGTTCTGGTGGATGAGGATGGCGCGGTCCACCTCGCCGCGCCGGCGAAACAGGTTGCCCAGGAGGAAATGGGTCTCGACGGTTTCCGGGTCCACGTCGGCCATGCGGCGGAACACCTCGATGGCCTTGTCCGGCTCCTCGTTGAGAAGAAAATCCAGTCCCTCGAAGTATTCGGGATGGACGCCCGCCGGCGTCGGCACACCGGCCCGGCCCCGCCCCGTCAGCCGCGCGAAGAACCACCCTGCCCCGGCCGCCGCGAACAGCAGCGCCAGCAGGACAAGGGAATCAGGCGTCATCGGAGATCGAAAGCCTGCGAAGATTCTCGGCCTCGGCCTCCGCCCGCTGCGCCGCCTTTC
>JASFOT010000292.1:0-3729 GCA_050116375.1 Gammaproteobacteria bacterium
GCAGAAGGCCGAGGAGTGGACGCGCTTGAGGAACCGTGACTTCCCCGATCACTGGTTTGCCGGCTTCAATCTCGCAAACGTGCCGATGTGGAGAGGTCAGTACTCGAAAGCCAGCCGGCTGCTTGAAGAAGCGACGTCCGAGTCCCACGTCGATGAGGCGGATCACAATTATTTCCACTACCTCTTCAGAGGTTGCGCTCGCGCGCTGTCGGGACAGCATATTTCGGCACTGGAAATCCTGCAGCCGTTTGTTTCGATGAGCGAAGGCGGGCTCTACGAATTCGTCTACGAATTGCTGCCCCATCACTGCCTGGCGTGGTCGTACCTGGAACTCGGCGAGCGGGAAAAGGCCTTGCCGATACTCGAGTATGTGGAGACAGAGATTCACCAGCTCATAGACGGTTCGACCCTTCCTCCGTCCGGATGGGTATATCTGCTTGCAATAAATGCCGTGCTCCTGGGCGACGATGACCTGGCGATGGAGCGGCTCGGGCAGGCGGTCAATGCCGGCTGGCGAGGTTATTACGTTCATATCAACGACCCGCGCTGGTCCAATCTTTCTGATGACCCGCGGTTCCGGCGGCTGATGATCGAGGTCAAGGCGGACGTGGATCGACAGGCTGAAGAGGTCGATCGAATTGACGCCGAGGAAAACTTCCCCGCGATACTGGATGCCGTCCTGGTCGAACGTCGGATTGCGCGGGACTAGAATGAGGATCCCCCTGCAGTATTCCGCTGGGGGGAGTGGGATCAGGGAGGGCAAAGTGGCCTGTCATCCATGAGAGATTTCATCACAGAGCTGCGGCGCCGTCGCGTATTCCGGACTGCGGGCATCTACGTCGTCGGCGCCTGGCTGCTGCTGCAGGTGGCGGACGTGCTCTTTCCGGGTTGGGATCTGCCGGACGCGGCCATCAACGTGCTTTTTTTCGCCGCCGTGATCGGGTTTCCGGTGGCGCTGGTGTTCGGCTGGTTCTATGACGTCACCACCCACGGCATCGTGCGCACGCCCTCGGCGGACGAGGAGGGCGGTGACGCTCCCCTGCCCCTGCAGCGCCGTGATTATCTGATCCTGGCATCGCTCGGTATTGTCGCGGCCGTGATAGCGTTCGACGCGACCCGCGAAATCGTCGAGACGCCGCGGGTCGACGAATCCGCTGCCGGGCCCGCCGAGCGACCGGATCTGGCGGCGAAGCTGCCGAACTCCATCGCCGTGCTGCCGTTCGCCAACATCAGCAACGATCCCGACAACGAGGTGTTTTGCGACGGCGTGTCGGAGGAGATCCTCAACAAGCTTGGCGCGTTCTCCGATCTCAACGTGATCGGGCGGACCTCGTCCTTCGCATTCAAGGGAAGCGACTACCGGATCCCGAAGATCAGCGCGCTGCTGGGGGCCGAGTACCTTCTGCAGGGCAGTGTCCGCAAGCAGGGAGATCGACTCAGGATCTCGGCCCAGCTCGTGGACTCGACCGGCGCACAGCGGTGGAGCAACACCTTCGATCGCAACCTGGAGGATATCTTTGCCATCCAGGTCGAGATCGCCGACGTGGTCGCCTCCACGGTGGTGCCGCAGATCACGGCCCCGCAGCCGTCGTACCAGCCGAAACTCGACGCCTATCAGCATTTCCTGGTTGGTCGCGAGCTTTTGAGGAAACGCAAAGATATCCGGGGCGAGGCCCGGCGACAGCTTCAGAAGGCCATTGAGCTTGATCCGGCTTATGCGGAGGCCTACGCGGAACTCGCCGCCACCTATGCGATCGGGATAGTAACGCCCGAAGACGCCGAGAAAGCCGAGGCCGCCATTCAAACGGCCCTCACGCTGCAGCCGGGCATGCCCAGGGCGCTGGCGGCACAGGGATTGTTGCTCCAGGAATTGGGTGATCCGGCTGCCTCGGAAACCGTGCTGCGCGAAGTGCTGGAGAAAGACCCGAACATGGTCGATGCCCTCAACTGGATCGGCAATGCCCTCGCGATGCAGTGCAAGCCCGAGGAGGACATGACGCGTTTGGAGCGCGCCGCCCGGCTCGATCCGCTCAATGGTGCGATCGCGGTCAATATTGCAGGCCGATTCTCACGGCGTGGCGACTACGAGCGGGCGGAGCACGAGCTGCTGCGGCTGCTGGAGATGCCGGACCCGGGCCTTTATCCCTACATCGAATTACGGGAACTCTACAGCGACACGGGACGGCTGGTGGACCTGAACCTGATAGAGAAGCGCCGCGCCCTGGAGGCGGGCCATCACCATTCTGGCCTGGTGTTGGATTACTCGCTGCTGGGCCTCTGGGAGCAGGCAATGTATTGGGCCCGGCGCAGTGAGGCGGACTCCAGTCACTTCTGGGCCCCCTTCATCACCAGCTACGCCTATTACCTGCAGGGTCGGTTCGAAGACAACCTTGCCGAGATCGACAGGGTGCTGGCTGCCGATGGCAAGACGCCTGCGGAGATGCCGGGATCGTTCAGGCTCGTCTATGGGGACACACAGGCTCTCGCAGGCGACCACGCGGGCGCCATTCGGACGCTGGAGACGGTGATCGACACGGCCGGGCCCGTCTGTTACCAACAATTGGCCTCCTGGCAGACCGGCGCGCTGCATGCGCTGGTCTGGGCCTACATGGAGGAAGGGGCTCCGGAGAAGGGCCGGTCCCTGCTGCAGAGTTTTGACCGGGAGCTGCAGGATCTGCGTCGCAGGGGACTGCTGCACAGGAGCGAAGACCTTTTCTTCTTCGCCCAGAATTCTCTGCTGCTGGGGCAACAAGACCTCGCCCTGGAACGCCTCGAACAGGCGATTGCAGCCGGCTGGCGGAATTACTACGTCCACCTCGCCGATCCCCGCTGGGCGGCTCTCAGGGACGACCCGCGCCACCAGGCCCTGATGGCCCGCGTCAAGGCCGATCTGGATCGCCAGCGCGTCGAGGTAGAAAAGATCGACGCCGAGGAAGATTTCATCGCCAGACTCGACCGGGCGCAGGCGGCGGCTCGACAGTCAGGCGAGGAATGACCGGCCGAAATGGCCCGCGAATAAAAGGGGGCAGAGTTAATTTTTCCGAGGGAATAGATTCGGTGGCAGAACAAAAACGGCGGAATCGGATCGGAAACCCAGAGGAAATAAATGCACCTGACCTCCATTCCGTGCTCTTACGGCGTTGACGCTCGTTGTCACGGACAGACCGGCGACGGAAAATGTACTCTGACCCCATTTCTTTTGCGCGGTAAACTGGCGGCCGCAGCGTATCGGTCTGGAGGCAGATTCGGGTTGAAGACCTTCTTCCGCGAACTTCGCCGTCGCCGCGTCTTCCGCACGGCAGCGCTCTACATTGTCGGCGCCTGGCTGGTGCTGCAGGTCGCGGACGTGCTGTTCCCCGGCTGGGGTTTGCCGGACGCGGCAATCAACATCCTGCTGGCTGCAGCGATCCTGGGATTCCCGCTGGCGCTCGTGTTTGGCTGGTTCTACGACGTCACCACCCACGGCATCGTGCGCACCCCGGCGGTGGGCGAGCACGAAGCGGGGACGGCCATTCCCCTCCAGCGGACCGACTACCTGATCCTGGCCGCCCTAGCGGGCATCGCGTTTTTTATTGTCTTCCAGGCGGGTACGGAAATCGCAGAAACGCCGAGGGTGGAAGTCGACGACGCGACCGAGAAGTTGATAGACGAGGCACCGCCGCTGGAGAAGCTGCCCAACTCCATCGCCGTGCTGCCCTTCGCCAATGTCAGCGACGATCCGGCCAACGA
>JASFOT010000293.1:0-3712 GCA_050116375.1 Gammaproteobacteria bacterium
CTACGCGAACGGCATCCTCGATTACCGGGGCGACCAGCTGGAGGTGCTGCCGGTGGAAGGGGATATCTCCGACGGCAAAGCGCTGGTAGAGACCCGCGTCACCTTGGATACCGGCGTAGTGACGCCAGTGAATTACCGAATGCGGCTGAGCGACGGGAAGTGGAAGACCTACGATTTGATCATCGAAGGCATTTCCTACGTCAGCAACTACCGGTCCCAGTACGCCGAGGAGTTCAGGGCCAAGGGCATCGAGACCGTTATCGAAGAGCTGGAGGCAAAGGCGCGCGGGGAGGGCGACGGCGAGACCGCCGCTGAGCCAACCGAGCAGTCGGCGGCGGCCGGTTCGTCTAACTGATGGACAAGATCCGTTTCGAGGACCAGGGCGGGGGCAAGTTCGCCCTGCACGGGGCGTTGACTTTTTTTACCGTCACCGATGCCCTCGAAAGGAGCAGGGAGCTTTTCGCCGATCATGCCCGCATCGAGGTCGATCTGGCCGACGTTCACGAGGGTGACAGTGCCGGACTTGCCCTGCTGCTGGAGTGGGTTAACTGGGCAAAGAATTACGTCCGGGAGATTCGATATACCAATGTCCCGCCCCAGATTGTCGCTATCGCCCAGATCAGCGAGGTGGACGACATGTTGTCCAAGGGCGAACGCTGGACGGGCATTATCTGATTCGAACAGCTTCCTGCCGACGTCATGACCGAGCAGCACAGAGAAAGATTCACCAGGCCATGGGCCATACTCGCCCTGGCGGCGCTGCTCGCCGGGGCCTCCGGATGCAGCGCATACAGGGCCGGGCCGGATGGGGAAACCCTGGATCCCCTCGAGCCCATCAACAGGCCGATCTACGGATTCAATGACTGGCTGGACCGATGGTTGCTTCGGCCGGTCGCCAAGGGCTACGACACCGTCGCTCCGAAGGCCGTGAAATTCGCGGTCACGAATTTTTTCAATAACTGGGCTACGCCCATCTACGTGGTCAACCATATTCTCCAGGGGAGTATCGGGGCGGCCGCCCGCCAGACGGGTCGTTTCGCCATCAATACGACGCTGGGCCTGGGCGGAATTATCGACGCGGCCCAGGACGCAAATCTTCCCCGGGAGGAAACCGGCTTCGGCACCACTCTCGGCAAATGGGGCGCCGGCGACGGGCCCTACCTGGTGCTGCCCATATTCGGGCCGTCCAATCCGCGCGACGCGGTCGGCAGGTTTGCCGACAGGGCCATCGATCCGCTGCTCAATTACAAGAACGCGAGCGTCCGGGACAAGCTCCGCATCCTGCGAATTATCGATCTCCGGCGACAGTTTCTGGGCGCTGACAAGGCGATTCGCGAGGCAGCGGATCCCTACATATTCGTCCGCGAGGCCTATCTCCAGCGGCGCACGTTCCAGATCACCGGGGAAAAGGAGACCGACGACCTGGCCGATTTCGAGGCGGAATTCGAGCAGATGCTCGAGGAGGAGGGGACCGGCGCCGGCGGAGGCACCTGAGTCGGTGTGAGGCCCGTGGGCATGGGCCGTTTCAGCCGTCCTTCGTATCTTCCGGCGGCTTCTCCGGGTGATTCTTCGGCAAATAGGGGACGATCTGAGCCTTGCGTGCCTCGAACCGGGCCCGCTGGAACGGCTGGAGATCCGGCTGGGCCAGCGCCAGATTCAGCTGTTCCACAGCAAGCATGACGTTGCCGTTGAGCAGATAATACTCGGACATGTAGAAATGGGCCTCGGCATTCTCGCCGGCGCCGCCGGCGGCGTTCGCAATCAGGCGAACCTGCGCGGCTGTCGGCGGAACGTTGTTGAAAAGATCCAGCAGGACGGCGTGGGCCCGGTCGTATTGCTGGGCGCGCATCAGGGCTTCCGCATAGCGCACCGTCAGCGGCACGTTTCTCGGGAACAGCCGGAGTCCGTCCTCGAACACAATCAGGCCCTCGGTGGGCTGACCGGAGGCCATTAGCGCCTGCCCCAGCGCGGAGTGGAAGGCGATGACGGAGTCGTTTTCCTGTCTGAGTTCGTGGAAGATCTTGACGGCTTCTCCGGCTCTCCCGTCCCGCACCAGTGCCAGCCCGTAGCCGTAGCGCAAATAGGGGTAGGGCTCGGGCGACTTCTCCAGACGATCCTGGTAATACTCCACGATCTCGATGGATGACTCGGCCGTGAGAACCCTCAGGCGCTCCTTAATCAGCAGATATGCCGGGCTTTCCCTGATCTCCGTTGGCGGTAACTGTTCCGCGCGCGCCCGGGTTTCAGCGATACGTGTCGAGGAAACCGGGTGAGTCAGCAGGAATTCCGGCACCCGGTTGCCCCACGAGCCGGTGAGCCGGCCCATGGTCTCGAAGAAATCCGGCATACCGTTGGGATCGAAACCGGCGTCGTGCAGGATCCGCAGTCCGACCCTGTCAGCCTCGTATTCGTTGACCCGGGTGTAGTTAATGGACTGCTGGACGGCGAACGCCTGGGCGCTCATGGCCGTCGCCTGAATGACGTTGGAATCCGCGGTGCCGGTGGCGCCCATCAGAATGGCTGCCAGCACGGCAGCTGCGGCCAGCATGCTGCTCCTGCTCTGAGCCGAGGCCCGGCGCGCAATGTGTTTCTGGGTCACGTGGGCGATTTCGTGAGCCATCACGCCAGCCAGTTCGCTCTCCCGCTGCGTCTCCAGGATCAGGCCGGTGTTGACCCCGATGTAGCCTCCCGGGAGGGCGAACGCGTTGATCATCCGGTCGTTGACCAGGAAAAAGGTAAATTCCTGATCTCCCTCGTGAGCCTGGGCCCCCAGACGGTGGCCGATGGCGTCCAGGTATTCGTCCACTTCCGGATCCTCGAGCACCTGTCCGTCGATCCGCAGCCGCAACAGCACCGTTCGGCCGATCTGGTCAGCCTGGGACTTGCTCAGCACCGCATCCGCCGGACTGCCGATATCCGGAAGGTCATAGGCCGACGTTGCGGCCTCGGGCGAGGGCGGTGCCGCCAGGGCGACCACGGCCGCCAGACAAATTGACAAAAGGGATTTTCGGGTCATCGGCATGCGCGGGGGTGGTCCTTTTTAGACACGACACCCCGGCGGTTTGTTCACCTCCCGCTATGATGCCGCATTTGTCCGTTGCCGGACAGGGGTCGGGGCCCAGGGCTCAAAGATGCTCCGATGCGTGATCGGCCAGTCGGGACCGCTCGCCGCGCATCAGCGTCACGTGGCCGGAGTGGTCCCAGCCGCGGAAACGATTGACGACGTAAGTCAGCCCGGAGGTCGTCTCGGTCAGATAGGGCGTATCGATCTGGGCCACGTTGCCGAGACAGACGACCTTGGTGCCCGGGCCTGCCCGGGTGATCAGGGCCTTCATCTGCTTGGGCGTCAGGTTCTGCGCCTCGTCCAGAATGATATAGCGATTCAGGAACGTCCTGCCCCGCATGAAATTCAGCGACCTGATCTTGATCCGGTTGCGCAGGAGATCCTGGGTGGCGGCCCGTCCCCAGTCGCCGCCCTCGTCACTCTGGGTCAGAACCTCCAGGTTGTCCATAAGGGCGCCCATCCAGGGCTCCATTTTCTCTTCCTCGGTGCCGGGCAAAAAGCCGATGTCCTCGCCGAGCGGGACCGTGACGCGCGTCATGATGATTTCCCGGTAGCGATTCTTCTCCAGGGTCTGTGCCAGACCGGCTGCCAGGGTCAGAAGGGTCTTGCCCGTCCCCGCAGGTCCGAGAATGCTGATGAAGTCGATGG
>JASFOT010000294.1:0-3644 GCA_050116375.1 Gammaproteobacteria bacterium
CTGGACGAGGGAATAGATCACTTCGAAAGGGCCGCCATCCTCCGGCCTCGGCATGTGCCCACTCTTCTGAATCTGGGGATCGCGTATCACACCCGGGGACAGCTCAAGCTGTCGGCGGAGACCTACCGAAAGGCGATCCGCGTCGCGCCCGGGGATCCTGTCCTTCACCTGAATCTGGGACTGGTGCGGGTCGAGCAGCGCAGGAGTGCGGAGGCGGAGAAGAGTCTCCTGGAGGCCCTGCGCCTGGATCCGAAACTGGTCAGGGCATACGCGGAGCTGGCGGCGCTCTACGAGGAAACGAACCAACTCGACGAACTGGACGACATCATCCTGCAGGGCCTGGAGATGGCCGCCGATGACCCCAGGCTCAATCTGGAGGCCGCCAAGAGCGATCGGCGCGCCGGCAGGATCAGCGAGGGCCTGGAGCGTTTGGGCCGTTTCGTTCCCGACGCCATGGACCCGAGGCTGGCGGAGCAATTCCGTTATCAGCTGGGGTATCTCAACGACCGGGCAGGCAACGCCGGCGCGGCCATGGAGAATTTCCGCGAGGCCAATCGCCTGGCCAGCGAGACCGTGCGGGCCCGCAAGGCGCGGCCCGAGCGATTCCTCGGCATGCTGGAGCGGCTGACAGATTTTTTCCAGTCCGCACCTATCGACGAGTGGCCCGCGGCACCATCCGGGGATGACGGCCCCTCGCCGATCTTCATGTTCGGTTTCCCGCGATCCGGCACCACCCTGCTCGACGTGGCGCTGGACGGTCATCCGTCGGTCGTCACGGTCGAGGAGCAGACGACCATCCTCCCGGTGATTGATGCCCTGCGTGCCGGCAAACTGGGTTTTCCGGAGGAACTGGGGGCGCTGGACGGCGCGGCAATAGACGCGTTGCGCGGCAGTTATCGGGATGCGCTGACCCAGTTCGTGCCGGCAGGTTTCCAGGGCCGGATTATCGACAAAATGCCGATCCGGACCGTGTATGCCGGCATCCTCTGGCGGTTATTCCCCCAGGCGCGGTTCATTTTCTGCCTGCGTCATCCCTGCGACGTCGTGCTGTCGAACTTCATGCAGCACTACACGCCCAGTGACGCCTTTGCGAATTTCTTCACTCTGGAAGGCACCGTGAAGCTGTATGACGCCGTGATGAGCCTCTGGGCGGTTTACGTCGAGCGGCTTCCGCTGATCTGTCACACGGTCCGCTATGAGTCGCTGGTGGAGAACATGGAGGGCGAGCTTCGCGCCGTGCTCGAGTTTCTCGACCTGCCATGGGAGCCGGCGGTGCTCGAGTACACAACGCGGGCCAGAAATCGTGGCCGGATCAACACCAACAGCTATCACCAGGTGACCGAGCCCCTCTACACGCATGCCAGTGGCAGGTGGCGGGCCTATCAGTCGTATCTGGAGCCCCACATGGGACTGCTGGCCCCGCATCTGGAGCGCTTCGGTTATGAAGCCTGATTGCCGGGCGCCGTCCGGGATCCCATGAGCCGGGAGGAACGTCCGGATTCGCCTTCCCTGGAAGGCGCCAGCGGGCGGGCCGATGAGCTCCTGTGCCGGGCCCGCCGCCTAATCGACGAGGGAGAAGCGAGCGCGGCACTTCGCCTGCTGGAGGAGGCCCTGTCCCTGGCGCCGGACAGTGCCGATTTGTACGGCGAACTGGGAAGGGCGCTCAACAATCTGAGGCGGCTTCCCGAGGCGAGAGACGCCTTGCGGGATGCCACGCGACTGGCGCCTGACTGTGCGGTGGCCTGGAACCGTCTGGGTCACGTATCGAGAGCGCTGGGAGACCTGGATTCGGCCGAGTCCGCATTCCGGCGCGCCGTCGATCTGGACACTACCTCGGCCTCGGCAATGGCCAATCTGGCGTCGGCGCGACTGGCCAGGGGCGACCCTGAATCCGGCATCGCCATGCTCCGTCAGGCAGCCCGGCTGGATCCGGCGAATCCGGGTCCGATGGCGCAGCTGGGGGATGCCCTGCAGGGCCTGGGACGTCACGGAGAGGCGGACAAGGCCTACCGGACCGCCCTGGAAACCGAGGCGACCCACGTGCCTGCTCTCGCCGGCCTGGGCGCCTTGTCGATGGCCCGCGGAGAATACGCGGCGGCAGAGCAATGCCTTCGGAAGGCTATCGCAGGGCGCCCGGGTGACCCGGTCGCCATGGCCTCGCTGGTCCAACTCCTGGAACTCCAGGGACGCAGCGAAGAATTGCTGGCGCTTCTCGACGAAGCCCCCTGGCAGCACCCGCCCGGCTGGGCAACGGTGGCCGCGGGCCGACAGCTTCTCAGGCTCGGCCGACGGGGCGAGGCGGCAGAATGTCTCGAACGGTCCGATCCCTCAGTCATGGACCGGCGCACGCGGTCGGCGTTTCTCAATCTCAAGGGACGCCTGCTGGATGCCGAGGGTGAATACGACGCGGCGTTTCAGATGTTCCTGGCGGCCAACCGGGCCTGTCCCGGAGAATTCGACGAGTCGGGATTCGTCGACACGGTGGATCGGCTCGTCCGATTCTTCAGCCGGACCAGAATAGACAGCCTGCCCGGCTCAGGATGCGAGTCGGATCGGCCCGTATTCATCGTCGGCATGCCCCGCTCGGGCTCGTCCCTGGTCGAGCAGATTCTCTCGGGTCATTCAAGGGTGCACGCATGCGGAGAGCGCACTGACCTGTACGCGTTGCCCCGCCGGCTGTCGGGCGGGAATCCGGCCGAGCGGTGGCCGGAATGCCTGGCGGAGGTCAATCCCGGGGAGCTGGCCCAGGCGGCGCGGGACTACCTTGAACAGGAGGGCAGCAGCAGCGACGACGGCCTTCGCGTCACCGACAAGCTGCCCGCCAATTTTCTCAACCTCGGGCTGATAGCGCTGCTGTTCCCCAGGGCACGAGTGATCTACTGTCGGCGGGAACCCATGGACGTCGGCCTCTCCTGCTTCCAGCAGGACTTCCAGAGCCCCGGAATGTCCTTCGCCAGGGACCTGGCCCATATTGGCTTGTATAGCCAAGGATGCCGGCGACTGATGGAGCACTGGAAGCAGGTGCTGGATCTGCCGATCCTGACCCTGGATTACGAGGAACTGGTGGCCGATGTCGAGGGCAAGGCGCAGGAGGTGGTCGCGTTTCTCGGACTGGCCTGGGAGAGTCAGTGCCTTCGCTTTCATGCCAGTGACCGCGTGGTGCGGACAGCCAGCCACGACCAGGTCCGCAAACCTGTCTATGGCACAAGCATCGGCCGCTGGAAGAAATACGAGCGGTGGCTCGGTCCGCTCAGGAACGGTCTGGACGCGCCGTGGCCGGGCCGAACCGATCCGTCAGGCCGCTGAACGCCTCCAGATCGCAGACCCTGGCCGCCCAGGCCACTCCGGCCTCGAGTTCTTCGGCATGCCTGGCACGGAGGGTTGCCAGTTCACGATCACGAGCCCGATCGTCGTAGGGCTCCGCGGGGTTTTTTGCGGAGCGCGACAGCCAGGAGCCGCTCAGGACACTTTCCCGTTCGGCGGCCGGCATGGGTGAGCCCAGGAAATCGCAGATCCGGGAGATCCCGGCAACAGGCTCGGCGAGGAAGTCGTCAAAATGCACCGGCAGGCAGCGGCCGACAAGCGCGGGATCCTCGAGGGCGATCGTCATTTCCCGGGCATGCAGGAGCCAGGTGAGGGTGATC
>JASFOT010000295.1:0-3643 GCA_050116375.1 Gammaproteobacteria bacterium
ACCGCATCCGGAGGCCGGCGGCGAAGAACTTCAGCCACGGGGCTGCGGGACAGCGTGGGGCTGCTGGCCAATCCGGTTGATCCAGCAGTTGAAGGCCACCACGATTCTCGGCCGCTCGCCCAGGTAGGGATAAATCTCGTGACGCAGATAGGACGGAAAGAGCACGAGCTGGCCCCGGCGGTGCTTCCAGTCGCAGGTTCCCGTCGAGAACGGCAACCGCAGATCCCGATTGCCCGCGTCCGAATACATGTCCACGTGCGTCCGGGGGTCGTGGAATCGGACGAGTCCGCTGTCGGGCCTGTCCGGCAGGCTGTCGCCCGGATGGACGCAGAAAATCCCGGACCAGGAAGCATTGGGATGATTGTGCTGTCCCTGATAGCCAAGCCTGCGGGTGATGTGGAACCAGGCATGGTAATCGAAGCGCAGCGTGTCCATCGTGGCGTTGTCGTAGCCATTGAGATCCTGCACGAGTGACGCCACCTTGCCGTGCACCCAGGCGGTTAGCGCCCGCACGGGGGGGTCCGGCCAGCGGAAAAGATCGAATCGACTCTCGAAGAGATTACCGTGCATGGTGTCGATGTACTTCTGGTGGCGGTAAACATCGCCGGCCTGCTCCTTCTGCAGAAACAAGGCTTCCAGTTCGTCGCAGAGGGATTCGTGATCCGCCATCACCGCCCGGGCGATCGGGACAGCAAAGAAGCTGCTGATGTCCGGATCCGGACGGCTGATGCGCTCTGACGTCACGGCAGAATGGTAATGGGCGTGTTGTCCTCCACGGACAACCAGATATCGATCATGGCCTGGTTGCTGACGGCGATGCAGCCATCGGTCCAGTCTTCATCGAGGTAATCGGTGCGGGTCGGATGACTGTCGTTCGGCAGCCCATGAATCATGATCATGCCGCCGGGATCCTTGCCTGCCGCTCTGGCCCGCCGCAAATCTCTCTCGTTCGGATAGGAAACGTGAATGGACATGTAAAAGTCGCTGGTTGGATTACGCCAGTCCAGCACATAGTCTCCTTCGGGCGTGCGGAGATCTCCTTCCTCTTCCTTGTGGCCTTCGGGACGGCCGCCGAGCGATATCGGATAGCTGCGCAGGACCTCCCCGCTTCGAAGCAGATGGAGCATCCGCTCGCTCTTGCGCACTACCACGCGGTCCGCCTTCCAGCCGTCCAGCTCAGCCAGGACTGCGCCGGGGCGGACCAGCAGCACGGCGAGACAGACAAGCGAGCTCAGGATCGCTCTGCTCATTTCAGGCCGACTCCTCCCGCTTTTCCCTCCTCAGGGCCGAGAAGACCGCCAGACCGGAAGCGAGACTGATGCAGGCGATGTATGCGACCCAGGCATCCACGCCCAGCCCGGACGAGACGCCGTACCCGGCGAGCAGACCGCTGCCGATACCGATGAGCATGGCTCCCCACCGTCTCAGACGGGACCGGCTCAGGCCACCACCGAAAATGTCACGATCAAGACCCTTCGCCAGAAGCTCCAGACGCTGCTGATTACGGGTCTTGAGCCAGAAGTAGATACACCCGTAGGCGCCGCCGAAAATGACGATGATGGCGACGACCGGTATCAGCACAGCCTCGACAGACTCCAATCTCTCTTCCTCCCAGCGGCATCCGGATGTCGCGAAGCCCCGTTATCGCAGAGATGTCATGACCACAGGTCCCGAGGCCCTTTCCGCGGCTTCCCTGGGCCGCCGGACCTGCCGCGATTGCCGACTGCGTATTCTAGTACAGATCGCCATTGTTTCCGGAAAGGCGCTCGGACCACAGTCGGCTGGCCCCGATCACCGCCGCCGGCATGGCCACCAGGTTCAGCACGGGCACCAGGGTCATGGTCATGACGCCGGCCCCGAAGCCGAGCGCCAGCCACCGATGCTGACGAAGCAGCCGCCGCTCCTGGGCAAGCCGCAGGCCCAGATTGGACAGAGGGTAATCGCAATATTCCAGCGCAAGCAGCCAGCTGCCATAGGTGACCCAGGCCAGCGGGGCCAGCACGTTGATCACCGGAATGACGGCAACGAAGAGGACCGGCACGGCAAGAAGAGCGAAATAAGCCAGCTTGGCAAGCTCCGCGGCCGGAGCGCGAATGATCTCCCTGGCCAGGGAAAGATCGGGGAAATCAACCTGGGGTCTCAGCGTGCGCTGGACCCGCTCGGCCAGCAGTCCATTGAAAGGCGAGCCGAGAAGGTTGGCGATCATGGTGAAGGTTGACCAGACAAGAATCAGCACGGCCACCACGGCCAGCGGCCATATCAACCAGGAAAGCCAGTCGAGCCAGTCTGGGAGCCAGTCATTGATCCCCCGCTGGAGGCTTTCCAGATATCCGAAGAGCCACCAGGTCCCGGTGGCGAAGACCGCCGCGTTGAGCAATACGGGAACGAAAACGAAAAGCCGTAGTCCGGGACGCACAAGCCAGCGCAGTCCGCTGATCCCGTACCGGTAACCATGTACGAACTCGGTGATCATGGAGTCATCGAGCAGGCTGGCGGGGTCACCGCCAAAAAGCCCGGTGCCGGCGTCAGCGGCTTGTCCAGAGCGCGCAGAGTGGCCGCCCTCGCCTTCGCCCACGCGGCCGCTCCCGTTTGCAGCGAGTCCGGCCCCGGAAGCGGGAGGTCCGGGATCAGAAAAGCCATCAGGTTACCGCGGTCCGGCAAACCCTGAAACGCGCCTTTTTTCCTTGGCCAGGTCAAACGTGGCATCACGTGATGATAAAAGACCCGCTCTCCCGGCGACACGCCCCGGAGACCGGGGCGGTCCCTTATGCCACCGTCCAGCAGCAGACCGCCCTGGTGCCAGAGTGGATGAAACATGCCGGGCACGGCGCAACTCGCGTACAGCGATCTGGCAAGGTCGCCGGTTGTCATGACCCGGGTCCGAAGTCGAAACAGATCGAAGGCGGACACGGACAGCCGGGTCCGGCAGTGCTCCAGTCTCTGCACCGGGATTACGCTCCGGATCAGGCGTCGGAAACGTCGCCCCCGGAGGAGCCCGGGTCCGGGTGACGGATCCCAGAAGTCTTTCTTGCGTAGACCCACGTACAAACGCCGGATTTCGGCGGGCTCAAGACCGGCGGCCCACAGCCCTCCGGTCAGGGCGCCGGCGCTCGAGCCGGAAACCGCCGCCGGAACCAGGGACTCCTCGACGAGGGCGTCCAGGACACCCCCGTGGGCGAAGAAACTGAAGAACCCGGACGACAGCCCGAGCGTGAAGGGTTCTTTGCCAAGCCAGCTCCGCAACGTCTCGGGCGCCGTCATGCGGGCTCCAGCACGTCCAGGCCCTGCTCAAAAATGATGCCCACCGGAAGCTCCAGGCCGGACAAGCGCTTCATGTCCTCTCGCAGCAGGAGATCCATGCCGCCCATGTCCTGCAGTAACCTGCCGGCAGCCTCGTAATCCCGGTTACCCTGGACAAACATGAGCTGCGTGGCCAGAGACGCCAGGGCTTCCCGCGCCTTCCCGGAATGAATGCGATATTCGCCGGTGGACGCCTCTCGCGTAATCCCGCCGAAAGCCTTCAGGTAATTGAACTGCAAGATTCTCGCCTGCCCCAGCGGAGACGAAGCGTTTCGATATATGTCCTCGAGAATGCCGGCGACGAGGGTCACCATATGACTTTCAATCCCGGAAACGGCCGGAT
>JASFOT010000296.1:0-3636 GCA_050116375.1 Gammaproteobacteria bacterium
ACGCCTGGAGGCTGGCGAGACTGCCGGCCAGCCATCCGTCGATGCAGAGGGCGAAACGGTTGCAGATGTCCAGGCGCCAAGCACGGATATCAAGATCGGCCCGCTTACCGTCGGGGGCGCCATGCGCGTCAACTACGTTTACGGAGATTATGACGGTGGCAGCTCCGGGCCTTCGAGGGGCGGGAACGGAGGCGATGTGGAGCTCGATACCATCCGAGCCAATATGTCGCTGGACACGGACCAGCTTATCGGCAAGCTCGAGTACCGCTGGTACAACGGGTACAACTTCCTTCATACAGGCTGGCTTGGGCACCGGTTCGATGACGGCAGCCAGCTCGAGGTCGGCGTCAACCGGGTTCCCTTTGGTCCGGGTCCCTACGGGATCTCGCAGAGCTGGTTTTTCGATCAGCATTACTACATGGGTCTATCGGACGACATGGACCTGGGCGTCAAATACGTTGCCCGGCGTGGCCAGTGGAATCTCGATCTGGCCTATTATTTCAGCAGCGAGGGTAACTGGAACGGAGCCAGCAAGGACAGCGCGCGCTACAGTTATGACGCCGTGAAATGGCGATCGGGTCTGGACGAGAATGGCGACATCGTCGGGGCCCAGGTGAACGGCTACGAGGAGCGTAACCAGTTCAACGCTCGGGCCATCTATGCCTTTGATCATCCTGCCTGGCCGACGGATCTGGGCGTGTCGCTGCAGTACGGGCAGCTGGACGGCAAGCGGACAGATGACGGCGATACCTATGCTGCCTCCATTCACGCCGTCAGCCAGTATGGAAACTTTCAGCTGGCTGCCCAGCTGACTCGCTCCTACATCGACATTGACGATGACAATGCCCTGGGGACGGACGAACTCATTCCGTTCGGCGCTTACGATTTCGCCTGGCCCGTGGCCACGGACGTCTGGATACCGGCCGTTTCCCTGAGTTACCGCTACGACACTCCTGCACTGGGCTGGCTCGACTACGTCAGGCCGTACCTCGAGTACAGCAACATCGTGAAGGAGAACGACGACTTCAACGACAGCGAACTCGTTACGGCCGGTGCGGCCTGGGCTAACGGCGGCTGGTACATCTACACGGAACTCGCCTATTCCAACGGGAATTATTTCGTCGGTGACGAAGGCGATGACTATTCGAACATATTTGACGGCGTGGGCGATTTCGGCGCCAACGGAAACGACTCCTGGAACGCCCGTTTCAACATCAACTTCGGGTACTACTTCTGAGGTTCCGCTGGTGCGGACGGGCAATCACGCGGATCGGATTGATGATCGCGATCGAGCCTGAAGAACGAGGACAAAAAGGTAAAGCCAATGCGTAACTGGGTCATCAAGAACAAGGCGGGTGACAAGATCATCGATCTGAATCCGGTGGTTTTCGGTTTTTCAGCCGGCGCCATCCTTCTTTTCGTGTTGTTGAGCCTGGTCTTCCTCGAGCAGATGAGCGAGGTTTTCAGCAACACGCAGGCCTGGGTTGCGAATAAGACCGGCTGGCTGTTCGTACTGGGGGTCAACGTGATACTGGGTTATTGCATCTACCTGATGTTTAGCCGGTTCGCGGATATCCGGATCGGTGGTCCTGACGCCAAGCCGGATTTCACCCTGATGGGCTGGTTCGCGATGCTCTTCAGCGCCGGTATGGGCATCGGGCTCCTGTTCTACAGCGTGGCCGAGCCCATGTACCACCTGCTGCAGCCGCCTCACGGGGAGCAGCCCGGCACGCCGGCGGCCTACGAGGACGCGATGATGACAACGTTCCTGCACTGGGGACTGCATCCCTGGGCCGTCTACGCGCTGGTGGGGCTGGCCATGGCGTTCCTGGCCTTCAACCGGGGCTTGCCGCTCAGCATCCGGATGCTTTTCGAGCCTCTTCTGGGAGATCGGGTGAACGGGCCCTGGGGGCACGCCATCGATATTCTGGCCACGGTAGCGACACTCTTCGGTGTGGCCACGTCACTGGGACTGGGCGTGAGTCAGATCAATGCGGGTCTTCACCATATCTTTGATATTCCGCAGAGTGCCGGGGTCCAGATCCTGCTCATCGGCGTCATCACCGCCATCGCCACGGCGTCGGTGGTGGCGGGCCTGGACGCGGGCATCCGCCGATTGTCGGAAATCAACATGGTGGCGGCCGCGCTTCTTTTACTCTTCGTTCTGCTGGTGGGGCCGACCCTGTTCGTGATGAACGGGTTTGTGGAGAACGTGGGCAATTATATGAACGAGTTTTTCGCCCTGGCGTTCTGGAACGAAACATACACAGGCGGCAGCTGGCAGAACGGCTGGACCGTCTTCTACTGGGGGTGGTGGATTGCCTGGTCTCCGTTCGTGGGGCTTTTTATTGCGCGGATCTCCAAGGGTCGCACCATTCGGCAGTTCGTCATGGGCGTTCTTTTCGTGCCCACGCTCCTCACTTTCCTGTGGATCACCATCTTCGGTGACACCGCCATGTATTTCGAACTGTACGAGGGTGGCGGGATAGCGGCGGCGGTACAGGAGAACCTGGCCAACTCCCTGTTTGTCTTTCTGGACCGTCTTCCCTTGAGCGTGATGACGGGCCCGTTGGCGACCGCCATGGCGACCATCGCCGGCGTCATCGCCCTGATGGTCATCGTGACCTTTTTCGTCACCTCGTCTGATTCCGGATCATTGGTGATCGACATCATCACGGCCGGCGGCAAGAAGAATCCGCCGGTGGCTCAGCGGATCTTCTGGGCGGTCACCGAGGGAGTCGTGGCTGCTGCCCTGCTCGTGGGCGGCGGACTAACGGCCCTGCAGACTGCGGCGATCACTACCGGGCTGCCTTTTGCGATTCTCTTGCTCATACTGATTTATTGTCTGCAGAAGACGCTGAGTGAGTATCACGCTGAAAAAATGCTGAATCCGAAACACCCGGCTTCCTGACCGGGACGGCGGGCCGGCGACCGCGGGCCGGGATACGGCGCTGGCCCCGGGTGCCCTGATATCAGGAGCGCCGCCGTACTTTCTGATGACCGAGTGCGGAAGCAAAAGTTCGTGCCGGGCCGGTTAGGACACGGCATTATTCGTCCATGACCCGCACCATCGCCATCCTGATCGGCGGCTTCGGACTGCTGCTGGCGGGCAGCGGCCTCCTCGGCACCCTGCTTGGAGTCCGCGCGACGCTGATGTCCTTCGGCAGCCTGGAGATCGGACTGGTGATGGCCGGGTACTATGCGGGCTATATCGCGGGTACCCGGCTGGCGCCTCAGGTCATACGGGATGTGGGTCACATCCGCACATTTGCCGCTCTGGCCGCGGTGGCGGCCGCCGTTACCCTGGCCTACGGGTTGCTGCTGGCGCCGCTGCCCTGGCTTTTGCTCCGGTTCCTCAACGGTCTGGCCATCTCTGCTCTCTACACGGTGGTGGAGAGCTGGCTAAACGAGCAGAGCACCGGGCCTGCCCGGGGTCGCGTGTTTTCTATCTACATGACCAGCACGCTGCTGGGTCTGGGGGCCGGTCAGCTCCTGCTTCCGATGGCTGATCCGGAAGGCCTCTCGCTGTTCGCGCTCGCCGCCATCCTGATCAGCGTGGGTCTGGTGCCGATCGCCGTCACCCGGGTTACCGAGCCGGAGATCCGCCCGTCGGTCAAAGTGCAGCTTTCCAGGCTT
>JASFOT010000297.1:0-3631 GCA_050116375.1 Gammaproteobacteria bacterium
CCAGCGGGTTCTTCTCGTTGGGGGTCTCCGACTTGAGCTGTTTGCGGATACCGGCGCCGACACCGCTCAGGTAGAGCAGGCGCCACACCGCGATCAGCAGGCCGATGACGCCGAGAACGATAATCACATAGCCGACGACGCCGCCCTGGTCGATTCGCTCCCTGAGGCTCGGCGCCTGGATGAGCAGTCCCAGCAGCGAGCCCCGGCTCGGATCGACGGCGGTACCGACGACCTCCCCCGGGGACGCTTCGAAGAGGGCCTGCGACATGTTACGGAAGCGGTCCTGGGGCTGGCGGGCGAGTTCCTCGATGAAAGCCTGGTTGGGATCCTCGGTGTTGTATTTCAGGAACCGATCGCCGGTGATCAGGTTGTACACCCCGATCCGGACCACCCCGGCGTCTTCGGTGTTGCCGTCGGCGCTCACGATGGTGCTCTGGAAACGGGTCACCTTGCCCGACTCGACCATCTCCTCGAACAACAGTATGCGCAACGCATCCAGGTCCTCGATGGAAGGCAGGCCCTTGATCTCGGCGAGCCGCTTGGCCACATCGCCACGTTCCGGGTACTCAGCGGACACCAGGGATGTCCGGACCACGCCCACCGTGTCCCCTGCTACCTGGCGAACCACTCCGAACAATTCACCGAAATTTCCGACCTGGACCCGAAGGTTTTCCGACAGCTCGGTAAGCTGCTGTTCATTCGCGTTGAACCGGCTGGTCAGGCTGTCGCTTCTCTGCTCTTCCCGGGCCAGTTCCGCCTGCACTTCACTAAGCAGCGCACGCTGATTGTCGCGCTCACGCTGGAAACGCTGCTCGCGCTCCTTGTTTTCCGCGGACATCTCGTTTCGCGCCTTCTTGACCTCGTTCAGCAGCTGATCGAGGGAATCCTGGGCGCCAACGTTGCTGCCCACGAACGCGGCCGCCAAGGCGGCAAGGGTGATGACGTAATGTTTCATTGCGAAGCCTCCGGCGCGCTGATCGGCAGCATCAGCAAGTCAGGCGCGGCCTGCTTGCGCGCGATGCGAAGGCCTTCGGTGATGGCGCTTCGATACTCGTCGGGTAACAGTTCCCACTGCCCCGTGTTCTTGTTCCAGAATCCCGTCTCTTCCTTGTTCGCCGTCTGGTAGGCGAGCAGGATGCGACCGATTCTCAGGTATTCCACCTTGCGGGTTTCGCCGCCCACGGTCAGATCCCCCACGACCGCTTCCATGTCGCGGCCGAAACCGACCTCGATCTGGTAGGCCTCCATGATCTTGCGGTATTTCTCTGAAATGGTGATTTCCGAGTCGTCCATCATCTCCCGGAGACGATCGACCCGGTCCCGACGCTCCAGGAGATTGAACGGCAGGTCCGCCTCGATGAACTTGGCCAGTGACTCGATCATGTCGAACATCAGCGGCACGATGTCCGTCTGAACGACCTGGAAGTCCTCGAGCTGCCGCTCGACGTCGGCTTTCTCTCTTTCCTGGTCGTTCACCAGCGTCTGCAGATGATTGTTGTAAATCTTGACGCGGTCGAGTTTCTGCAGCGCGAGACGGTATTCGCCGATCAGCTCAGACGTCTGGTCCGCCAGCTGGGCGATCCGTTTCTGCGACTTGGCTGAACTGGCGTCGCTGGCCTTCTGCTCGGCCAGACTGGCCTTCAGCGCCCCTTCGGAGGCTGAAGCCGTTGTCAGGCCGAGGGAGAGCATCAGGGCCAGCGCCATCCCGAGCCAGGCGGCCAGGCGCGTTTTATTCTGTGTTTGCATGAGCTTCCCTTCGCTAGAGAGTAATTATTCAGGAGGCTTCCGGAAGCGATTAAAGCTAGCAGAATACCTTTGGAAAAAAAAGCTGAGCCCGCGTCCTGTTGTGCCGCAGGTTCCTCCCGTAACTATTTGTTTTTATTTGCCTTCCCCCCAAAAGACGGCTCCAATCGGCATTCTGCCGGGGCCGTGCCTCACATGTTCCTGCGGTACTGTCCGCCGACCTCGTAGAGGCCGTGCGTGATCTGGCCGAGGGAACAGACTTTAACGGCTTCCATCAATTCAGCAAAGATGTTGCCGTTACGGGTGGCCACCCGCCGGAGTTTTTCCAGGGCCGGACCGGCGGCCTCGGCATGCAGATCCTGATAAGCGCGAATAGCGTCCACCTGGGATCTCTTCTCGTCTTCCGTGGAGCGAATCAGCTCGTTGACCGCCGGCTCTCCATCTCCCGAATCCCCGGACAGGAAGGTGTTCACGCCGACGATGGGCAGACTGCCATCGTGCTTGCGGGATTCGTAGTACAGGCTCTCCTCCTGGATCTTGCCGCGCTGGTACATGGTTTCCATGGCGCCGAGGACGCCCCCGCGATCGGAGATCCGCTCGAACTCGCGGTAAACGGCCTCCTCCACCAGGTCGGTCAGGTAATCCACCAGGAAAGAGCCCTGCCACGGGTTCTGATTCTTGTTCAGGCCAAGCTCGCGGTTGATGATCATCTGGATGGCCACGGCTCGCCGCACCGACTCCTCGGTGGGCGTGGTGATGGCCTCGTCATAGGCGTTGGTATGCAGGCTGTTGCAGTTGTCCAGCAGCGCGTACAGCGCCTGCAGCGTCGTCCGGATGTCGTTGAAATGGATCTCCTGAGCGTGCAGGCTGCGCCCCGAGGTCTGGATGTGATACTTGAGCATCTGGCTTCGGGAGCCGGCCTGGTAGAGCCGTCTCATGGCCCGCGCCCAGATCCGCCGCGCCACCCGTCCGATGACCACGTACTCCGGGTCCATGCCGTTGGAAAAGAAAAAGCTCAGATTCGGCGCGAAATCGTCGATCCGCATGCCGCGACCCAGGTAATACTCCACCAGGGTGAGGCCGTTCGCGAGGGTGAAAGCGAGCTGGCTCACCGGGTTCGCTCCGGCCTCGGCGATGTGGTAGCCGGAAATCGAGACGCTGTAGAAATTCCGCACGCGATGGTCGATGAAATAATCCTGCACGTCGCCCATCATCCGCAGCGCAAACTCGGTGGAGAAAATGCAGGTGTTCTGGGCCTGATCCTCCTTGAAGATGTCGGCCTGCACCGTGCCGCGGACCTTGGCCAGGGTGTCTTCCCGGATTCGTCCATAGGTCTCCGGATCGGTGATCATGTCGCCGCTGACCCCGAGCAGTCCCAGGCCGCGGCCATCGTGGCCTTCAGGCAGATCACCCCGATAAACGGGGCGGGGCCTGTCACCGAAAAACGCCCGGATCTTCTTCTGCGCCGCGTCCCAGCCGCCGGTCTCGCGAAGATGCCGCTCCACCTGCTGGTCGATGGCCGCGTTCATGAACATGGCCAGGATCATCGGGGCCGGGCCGTTGATGGTCATGGAAACGGAGGTGGTCGGGCAGCAAAGATCGAAGCCCGAGTAAAGCCTTTTCATGTCGTCCAGGCTGGCGATGGACACCCCCGAATTTCCGATCCGGCCATAGATGTCCGGCCGGCTGTCGGGATCCTCCCCGTACAGGGTCACGGAATCGAAAGCCGTGGACAGACGGGTGGCCGGGTGCCCGGCCGAAAGATAATGAAACCGCCGGTTGGTCCGCTCTGCCGTGCCTTCGCCGGCAAACATCCGGATCGGATCCTCCTGCTCCCGCCGGTAGGGATACACCCCGGCAGTGTAGGGATAGCTCCCGGGCAGATTCT
>JASFOT010000298.1:0-3623 GCA_050116375.1 Gammaproteobacteria bacterium
CCTTGCCGGCTATGATGATCAGCGGCGTGGACTCGGAGCGATATTGCATGGCGGCGTCGTAGATGGACATCAGTTCACCGTCGGGGAGATGCCGGGTCCAGCCGCCTTCGGTACCCGCCGCCAGCCTGTTACGCAGCCGGATATTGGCGAACGTGCCCCGCATCATCACCTCGTGATTGCCCCGTCGCGAGCCGTAGGAGTTGAAGTCCGCCGGGGCGACTCCCTTGTCGACCAGGTAACGACCGGCGGGGCTGTCCTCCGCGATGCTTCCGGCCGGCGAAATATGATCCGTGGTCACGGAATCCCCGAGCATGGCCAGCACCCGCGCCCCGCTGATATCTTCCACGGGAGCGAGATCCCGGGACATGCCTTCGAAATAGGGGGGGTTGCGAACGTAGGTCGAATCCGGGCTCCATTCGTATATATCGCCTGCCGGAACCGGCAGCAAACGCCAGTTTTCGTCTCCGCGGAAGACGCTGTCATAGCTGCTGCGAAACATCTGGGAGTCTATGTTCTCCCGGACCGCGTCCTGAACGTTATGCCCGGAGGGCCAGATGTCCCGAAGATAGACGTCCGCGCCGCTGTCATCCTTGCCGAGCGGTTCGTTGGTGATGTCGATATCCATGGTCCCGGCGATGGCGTAGGCCACCACCAGCGGCGGGGACGCCAGAAAGTTCATCCGCACCAGCGGGTGTATCCGTCCCTCGAAATTGCGATTCCCCGAGAGGACGGCGCATCCGACGATGTCGTTGTCGGCAACGGCCTGCGCGATCTCCGGCTGGAGAGGCCCGGAATTGCCGATACATGTGGTACATCCGTACCCCACCACGTCGAAGCCGAGCGCCTCGAGATCCTTGAGCAGTCCGGATCGTTTCAGGTACTCGGTAACGACCTTGGAGCCGGGAGCGAGGCTGGTTTTCACCCACGGCTTGGTGCGGAGGCCGCGCTTGCGGGCGTTGCGGGCCAGGAGCCCGGCGCCCATCATGACAGCCGGATTCGACGTGTTCGTGCAGCTCGTGATGGCCGCGATCAGTACCGCCCCGTCGCGAACGTCGAAGCTCCGTCCCTCGTGTTCCACAGTAGCTTCGCCGGCGGGTTCGGTCCGTTTCTGAACGAGAGGCTCCAGTTCCTTTCGATAGGTCGCACGGACATTGCCCAGGGTGATGCGGTCCTGTGGTCTTCTCGGGCCCGCGATGCTGGGCTCCACGTCGCCCATATCCAGCTCGATAACGTCCGAGTAATCGGCTTCGGGCTGGCCGCTGGTACGCCACAGACCCTGGGCGCGGGCATAGGCCTCCACCAGCTCGATGTGGGCCGGTTCGCGTCCGGACAGCTGCAGGTACCGAATAGTTTCCTCGTCGATGGGGAAAATAGCGCAGGTGCTGCCGAATTCGGGTGACATATTGCCCAGCGTGGCACGATCTGCCAGGGGCAGGTGCGCGAGCCCGTCACCGAAGAATTCGACAAACTTTCCGACGACCCCTTTCTTCCGCAGCATCTCCGTCACCGTGAGGACCAGGTCCGTTGCGGTGGCGCCTTCCCGGAGGCTGCCTTTGAGGCGGAACCCGATGACCTCGGGTATCAGCATGGTGATCGGCTGTCCCAGCATGGCGGCTTCCGCCTCAATACCGCCCACACCCCATCCGAGTACGCCCAGGCCGTTGATCATGGTGGTGTGGGAATCCGTGCCCACCAGGGTATCGGGATAGGCCCGACGGCGCCCAGCGGTTTCCGAGTCGAACACCACCCGGCCGAGATACTCCAGATTGACCTGATGCACGATTCCCGTATTCGGCGGTACCACGCGGAAGTTGTCGAAGGCGTTCTGCCCCCACCGCAGAAACTCGTAACGCTCCCGGTTACGCTTGAACTCGATTTCGTTGTTCCTGACCAGCGCGTCCGGCGTGCCGAAGCTGTCCACCTGGACGGAGTGATCGATCACCAGTTCTGCGGGCGACAGCGGGTTGATGGCCTCCGCACTGCCCCCCAGCGTGACAACGGCGTCCCGCATGGCGGCCAGATCGACGACCGCCGGAACGCCGGTGAAGTCCTGCAGAATGACCCGGGCCGGCGTGAAGGCGATTTCCGTGCTCGGTTCTGCCTTTGGATCCCAATTGGCCAGCGCCTCGATGTCGTCGCGCGTCACGCTGACTCCATCCTCGTGGCGCAGCAGGTTCTCCAGAAGAATTTTCAGGGAGTAGGGCAGCCGGCTGACATTTGTTCCTTTCAGGCTGTCGAGGCTGAAAATCTCGTACTCGCGTTCGCCGACCTTGAGTACGGTGGCGGCATCGTGCTTGTCGGTCATGGTTCCTCCGCGGGGAATTGAGCGCAGGGCGGGCTGCGAACCCGCATTATATTGCAAGCGGCGACGGGACTCAGGCCTTTGCGGCGTGTTGGGTCCGGGCACCGGCTGAAGTCTGGCCGGCAAAAGGGGCGGACGACTGGATCACTCCGCCACCGAGGCATTCATCACCGGAGTACAGGGCGACGAACTGGCCGGGGGCGATTGCCCGCTGCGAATGATCGAACTCGATGAAAAGGCGATCTCCGTCTCTCTGAACCCTGCAGCGCTGAAGCGGCTGACGATGACGAATCCTCCCCATGCATTCCAGCGGCAGGGTTGGGGACGAGTCTCCGATCCAGTGCCAGTCGTCAGCCACCAGCGCCCTGCTCATCAGCCGCGGGTGGTCATGACCCTGCACGACGAGGAGTACATTGCGATCGAGATCCTTGCCCGCCACGTACCAGGGCACTTCCGGGCGATCGCTGTGCCCTCCGATGCCAAGACCCTGACGCTGGCCGATCGTGTAGTACATGAGACCGGCGTGACGGCCCAGGACATGGCCGTCCTCATCCTGGATCTCGCCGGGCCGGGCAGGCAGATAGCGGGACAGGAATTGCCGGAATGGCCGCTCGCCGATGAAGCATATCCCGGTGCTGTCTTTCTTGTCGTGATTGGGAAATCCATGTTCGTCGGCGATCCGCCTGACTTCTGTCTTCAGAAGATGGCCTATGGGAAACAGCGTCTGGCCCAGACGGTCTGCGCTGACCGCGTGAAGGAAGTACGTCTGGTCTTTCAGCGCATCCCGGGCGGTGAGCAGGCGGCCGTCACCCGGTGAGCGGGCATAGTGTCCGGTGGCCACATGGCGGGCGCCGAGGCGCTTCGCGTAGTCGAAACAGACGCCGAACTTGATCTCGCGATTGCATAGCACGTCAGGATTCGGCGTGCGGCCCGCCCGGTACTCCCGCAGAAAGTACCGGAAAACCCGTTCGCGATACTCGCCGGCAAAATTGACCCGGTGCAGGGGAATATCGAGATGATCGGCGACGGCCTGGGCGTCGCGATAATGCTGCGCGCTCTCGCAATAGCCTTCCTCATCCTCGTCCCAGTTAAACATGTACAGGCCGTGGACCTGATAGCCCTGTTGTTTGAGCAGCAGGGCCGCGACGGACGAGTCCACGCCACCGGACATGCCGACCACCACGCGATTTTCGTGTGCCTTGCTCACAGGGAAATTTTATTGTCCCGGCGCCGCAGGGGCCAGCCGGGTTTCAGGCGGAGGCGCCGATTCGAACAGCGCCCCTCAGGGCATCAACGTGCGACAGCATGGACAGCGGATATC
>JASFOT010000299.1:0-3588 GCA_050116375.1 Gammaproteobacteria bacterium
GATCCGGCGGCGGCATGCCGGGTGATCCGTCCGCAGGCTCTCCCCCTCGCCCCGCAGGATGCATCTGAGGTCCTCCGTCGCCTCGTCGAAGCTGTCATTGACAACGGCATAGTCGAATTCCGACCAATGAGTCATCTCGTCTTTCGCCTCTCCAAGGCGCCGCCTGATCGTGTCCTCGCTGTCGGTGCTTCGGCCCCGCAGGCGTTTCTCCAGCTCGGTCAGGGACGGTGGCAGAACGAAAATGGACAGGCAGTCGGGGCGATTTCCCCGAACCTGTCGGGCGCCCTGCCAGTCGATTTCCAGGAGCACGTCGTAACCGGCGTCCGTCAGCCTGGAAACCTCCGCCCGGGATGTTCCGTACCGATTGCCGAAAACAGTGGCGTGCTCGAGGAACGCGCCGTCGGCAACCATGTTCTCGAACCTGTGCGGGGAGACGAAGTAGTAGTCACGCCCGTCCACTTCGCCGTCTCGCGCCTCGCGCGTGGTGTAGGAAATGGAAAATCGGACTCCCGAAACGCTGTCCAGCAGCGCCTTGACGAGAGAAGTCTTGCCGGCCCCGGACGGTGCCGATATGACTACCAGCCTCCCCTGCCCCGAACTGCCGCCGGGCTGACCGCCGTTGCCCTTCATTCCAGATTCTGTATCTGCTCGCGCATCTGCTCGATAAGGACCTTGAGCTCCACGGCAATGCGCGTGCTGTCCTGATCCACCGATTTCGAAGCCAGCGTATTGGCTTCGCGATTGAGTTCCTGCATCAGGAAATCCAGGCGGCGGCCTACCGCGCCGCCGCTGTCGAGGATCGCGCGTACTTCCGCCACGTGCCCATCGAGCCGATCGAGTTCCTCGTCCACGTCCATCTTCTGCACCATGAGGACGATCTCCTGCTCCAGTCGTTCGGAATCCACTTCCGTTTCCAGCTGGGCCAGTCGCTCGAGCGTTCTGTCCCTCAAAGCGCTCCGGATCTCCGGCAGCCTCGCCCGTGCCCGCTCCACCAGCGTCGCTATGGTCGTGCAGCGGTCCAGCAAAAGCTCGGCAAGGCGGCCGCCTTCGTTCTCGCGGGCGGCGACCAGCTCTGCCAGGGCTTCGTCCAGAAGGCTGGCGGCCGATTCCTGCACCGGGCCCGCATCACGCTCCGGGTCCTCTACCGCCCGGGGCCACCGCAGAACGTCCAGCGGGTTCACGGGCGCTGTTTCGGGGAAGTGAGCACCCACGTCACGCACGCCCGCGGCCAGCTGCGACAGGACGGTTGAATTGATTTTCAGCGGGGGAAGCGCGTCCTCATTCCAGCGCAGTCGCAGACCGCACTCGATCTTGCCGCGTTTCAGATGTCTGGAGACGATTTTTCTCAGCTCGGTCTCCAGCGGCCGGATCTCTTCCGGCAGCCGCCAGGATATTTCCAGATATCGGTGATTGACTGAACGAAGTTCCCAGGAGAGCGTGCCCCAGTCGCTTTGTTTCTCGCGCCGGGCAAAGCCGGTCATGCTACGGATCATGGGTTGCGTGCACCTCGCCGGCGAAGATGGGCTACGAAGCCCATGCGTAAAACAGGAGTGCGCCTTATACTCGTGCCTCCCGCGGCCATGGGCCCGGCTAGTCTAGCAAACCACAGGTGGGGTTTTGCGGTACGAAACAGCAGAAATCAGTCTCGTGGGACACCGGGAACAGAACCAGGACCGGGTGGCCGTGGTGCGCAATGAGAGCACCGCATTCCTCATCGTCGTTGACGGCATGGGCGGACATGCGCAAGGGGAGAGAGCGGCGGTAGTGGCGCGAGAGTCTTTCATTCGCAGTTTCGATGAAGCGAGCGGGGATGTGGCGGATCCGCAGCTTTTCATCTCCGAGGCCATCAGCCGGGCCCACGATGCCGTGTCGGCCATCGGCGAAGGCCGTTCCGTGGAGCACAAGCCCAGGGCGACTTGCGCGATATGTCTGGTGATCGGTAGTGACGCCTGGTGGGGGCACGTGGGGGACTCCAGAGTTTATGTGCTACGGGACGGCATGGTTCTCAATCGCACGCGGGATCACAGTCATGTGGAGCTGCTGCTCCGGGAGGGTTTGATCAGCGAGGACGAGATTCCCGGCCATCCCATGCGGCACTACGTAGAGTGCTGTTTGGGCGGCGAATCGGCCCTTCCAAGGGCGGATTCCGATGCGACCGCCAAGAATTTCCGTGCCGGCGATACGCTTCTGGTCTGCTCGGATGGTCTGTGGTCCGGCGTATCCGACGACGTGATCGGGGAAACGAGCCGGACGACGGCAGATGTTTCCGCTTGGCTGGATACGTTGTCCGAGAACGCCGTGACCGCCAACGCACCTTACAGTGATAACACCAGCGCTGCAGCGTTGCGCTTCATCGTCGACTGAGCCGGCGCGAACGCGGCACACCGCGGGGTTCCAGAAAGGAGAGGCACATGCGACCAAGCGGCCGACGTCCGGATGAACTCCGGCCGGTCAAGATGACCCGCAATTTCACGCGCCACGCCGAAGGTTCCGTGCTCACCGAGTTCGGTGGCACCATCGTGCTGTGCACGGCCAGCGTGGACAATCGGGTTCCGGCGTTTCTTAGGGGATCAGGTTCCGGATGGGTGACCGGGGAATACGGGATGCTCCCCAGGTCTACTCACACACGCAGCGGCAGGGAAGCCGTGCGTGGTCGTCAGGGGGGGCGCACCCAGGAAATCCAGAGGCTCATAGGACGCTCACTCCGGGCCGTCACCGACCTGACGGCGCTTGGTGAGATGACCATCACTCTGGACTGCGACGTATTGCAGGCGGATGGAGGCACCAGGACGGCAGCTATCACGGGGGCCTATGTGGCTCTGGTGGATGCGGTGAGGCATCTGCGGAAAAGAAACACCATCACCCGGGATCCGGTCCACGGGCAGGTGGCAGCTGTTTCCGTAGGCATCTACAAGGGCGAACCTGTTCTGGATCTGGATTACGCCGAAGACTCGGAAGCGGAAACCGACATGAATGTCGTCATGAACGATGCCGGCGCCTTTGTCGAACTCCAGGGCACAGCGGAAGGGCATGCCTTCAGAAGAGACGAGCTGGAGACGATGCTCGATCTCGCCGCCTCTGGCGCCTCACGACTCATCGAAGTCCAGCGGCAGGTACTGGCGGGTGATACGGGCTGACAACATGGAAAGGCTGTTCGTTCTGGCCTCGAACAACCGCGGCAAAGTGGACGAGATCAATCGCCTGCTGTCCGAAACGTCGGTTCGTGTGGTGCCCCAGTCGGACTTCGGGGTCGCCGCCGTGGAAGAAACCGGCCGAACTTTCGTGGAGAACGCGATTCTCAAGGCACGCGAAGCCAGCCGGGTGGCGGCCTTACCGGCGATTGCGGACGACTCCGGGCTGGAGGTCGACGCCCTGGGAGGCGCACCGGGAGTCAGATCCTCACGGTTCGCCGGCGAGCAGGCCAGTGATGCAGATAACAATCGGCGCCTGCTGGAACTCCTAGAGAACGTTTCCGGGGAACAGCGTGCCGCCCGGTTCCGATGCGTCATGGTCTGCCTTCGTCACGAGAATGACCCCTCCCCCATCATCTGCGAAGGAACGTGGGAAGGATCGATTGTGTGCCGGCCT
>JASFOT010000300.1:0-3577 GCA_050116375.1 Gammaproteobacteria bacterium
CATGCGGATAAACAGCGGACCATAGTTGCCCCAGTCCGCCGGCCACCAGTCCTGCGAGTCGGTCAGTACCTGCTCGATATCCTTCTTGACCTGCTCCAGGTCAAGCGTGGCGAACGCTTCGGCGTAGTTAAAGTCCTTCCCCATCGGGTTGGACTCCGGGCTGTGCTGACGAAGAGGACTGAGGTCCAGCTGTTCCGGCCACCAGAACTGGTTGTCCTTCGCCATGCCCTCGGCAAAAGAAGGGCTGACTGCCATGACCGGCAGCAAGGCCACCGCTGCAGCAGCAACTAATTTAGTCATGTACTTACGCATCGAATTTCTCCTCCCGGAGGGAATTTCCATCCAATTAGAACCGATAGACGCCATTCGTGGGATGAATTGTTTCTATGGCGACGATTGAAAATTTCTATTGCGCATCCAGTTGTGCGCACGGCCCCGGCGGTTCCCGCCACTCAGTTCGGGTCATCCGCCGGGTTTCGCCGACGGCGAATCGGGAACACAGTCCTGGCGGGAACTCGCTGTCGTCGTTGGCAACTCACTATTTTACTACAACACACGACCGACATACCCTGCTCACCGAACTTCTCTGGCCGGTCTTCGGGACCACCAGCCGGCAACGGTAAAGTTCCTGTCGGTCATTTTTCCCAGGGGCGGTGCTGACTTGCATCCCGACAGGACTGTTCGCTCGGCAGGCCCAGGGAAAGCGACGGAAGTGCGGTCATAATGGCCCAGGCATCGCGGAGCCCGGTTCCCGACGGTGCCTGGCATGGATTACGTTATAAAGTTGCGACCGACAACAGCGCGAGTTTTGTGCCCCATGAGGCGAGCCGCAACATCATCGTCGCGCTCATCAGGCTGAGGCAGAGTCACAATAAAAACGGTCTCGAAACGCACCCTCTCAACCACGGATGGCCTGCAGCTTGCCTACTGGCTGCGGCCGGCCGATTCGCCGGGGGACCGATTCCTGCTCCTCATTCATGGCGCCGCCAGCAATCACACGCGCTGGTCGGAGTTTGTCGAGCACACGGGACTTACCCGGATCTGGAACGTGCTCCTCCCGGACATGCGGGGAAACGGTGCCTCCATGACCCGGGCGAAACTGAATATGCAGACCTGGTGCGCCGACCTGGCGGACGTGCTCGACGCCGAGGCCGCCTCCGGCGCCGTGGTTGTCGGCCACAGTCTCGGCGCCCAGATTGCTGTTCATCTGGCACACCGGTTCCCCGGCAAAGTAGCCGGACTGGTGCTTATCGATCCGGTCTTCCAGGCTGCGCTCAAGGGACGACAGCGCATCGTACGTCGATATCGGTGGTTCCTCCGCAGCCTGGCTGCCGTCATTCGTGTGCTGAACGCCCTAGGATTGCGCAGGCGCCACATCCAGGATCGAGACCTGCGCGAGCTGGACGCGGAAACGCGCCGGGCCATCGCCGGGGCCGAATCATTCGAGGCGATTTCGAAGCGCTACGGGGCACTCGGCCCGATCCTGCGCCACATGCCGGTGGGCAACTATCTGCGGCAGGCGCTGGCCACGGTCAGCCCTCTCCCCGATCCCGCCGGCATCACCGTCCCGGTGCAGGTTTTGCTGTCCGGCGGCACGACGCTGGCCGACTTTGACGTCAACCGATCGGAGGCGGCGCGTTTTCCCAAGTGCGAGGTCGTCAGGCTGGAAGCGAATCACTGGCCGCTCACCGAGACCCCCGACGCGGTGCGTGAAGCGATCGAGGAATGGATCGAGCGGACGTTCAGCCCCGCGTCCCCCGTTTAATCGTCATACGTTCGGGCGGCACACCGGATTCCGCTGGAAAACGGAAAAAAACATCAACATAATTCCTCGGCATGAAAACCCGACCGCCCCTGGTTCGTTCCGTGCTGCACACGACGGACTTCTCGGATGCGAGCGCCCGAGCCTTCGCCCACGCGCTTGCCATTTCCGTGCTCCGACAGAGCAAGTTGACGATTTTGCATATCGGCAAAAGGATAGGAGGCGATGTGGACTGGGACGATTTTCCCCAGGTCCGCAGGACGCTGGAACGGTGGAAGCTCCTCGAGCCGGGCAGCCCGACATCGGCGGTCCTGGACGAACTGAACGTGAAAGTCTCCAAACGGGCGCAGCGGGGCTTCAATCCGATCCGCGCTACCCGGAAGTTCCTCGAGGACAATCCGCACGATCTCGTCGTGCTCGCCACGGAAGGATCCGGCAATCGCCCCGACTGGCTGCATCGCTCCGATGCCGAGGCCATCGCAAGAGGCTCGGGCGCCATGACCCTGTTCGTGCCGGGGGGCGCGGCCCGCGGTATTGTGTCCCTCGAGAACGGGGACCTGGATCTGAAAAATATCCTCGTGCCCGTTGACGGCAATCTCGACGGCGCCGCAGCAATAGAGTTCGCGCGCCGGACGGCCGAGATCATTGGCGACGGCGATGTGGTCATCACGGTCTTTCACGTGGGCCTACAGATGCCGCCGTTACCGGCATTGCCGGAGGGCGAAGGCTGGACCTGGCAGACGTCACTGGGCCAGGGTGAACCCGTGGAGTCCATCCTGGCAGAGGCGGAAAAGCTCCAGGCCAACCTGATCGTCATGACGACCAACGGCCGGGACACGCTCGGCGAAGCAGTCCTCGGCAGCACCACCGAGCGCGTGCTGAGGCGGGCCGGCTGCCCGGTGCTGGCAGTCCCCGGGGGCAGGTAGGCGAGGAGCCGATGGCTCGTCGATCCTGACGAAAGTCCGCGGACCCTCAGAATTTCTGGGGCCGCAGAACTTCGACACCCTCGAGATAAATAATGCCGGAGTAATGATCGAAGAACCGCTCGGCCACCTGGTCGGCGATGCGGGTCGCCTTGGTCCGGTCAGCGGTGATCACCTCGATTTTGACGTTACTGAACTCGTCGATCACCGCCGCAGGGCCGGAGGACCGTACTCCCCGACTGCCTTTCCCGCCCGCCGCGACGACGGTGTAGCCGCTTGCGCCGGTTGATTCGATCAGTTTGGTCACCTGTCCAAGGATGAGCTTCTCGGTGATGATGACGATTTTTGTCGCGCTGGACGTCATTAGCCTCTACCTCACACGCCTTCTGTATTGCACGCGTTGTCGCCCGCCCGCGGGTCCGGTCATCAGAACGGCCCGCCCCTGTCGTCTCAGAAACCGAAAACTGCCTCGCCCAACGCAATGTAGAGCGGAATGCCCACCGCGATGGCCACCGGCGTACCGACGCTGGTGGAGGCGCCGATATAGGCCGACGGGTTGGCCGACGGAATGGCGGCGCGGAGCGTCGGCGGCCCTGAGATGTCCGAGTTCGAACCGGCGATGACCGCAAGTAGTATCACGCCCCCCGGGCTGAAACCGGTGAGCAGATGGGCCAAGTAACCCAGTCCGAACGCGATCAGACCGTGAACCAGGGGCGCGGTGGTGGCGTAGAACGCATACCAGTGCGCGACCCGGCGCAGCTCGCTGAGTCGGGTCCATGCCTCCATGCCCATGGTCAGCAGAAGGATCGACAACATGCCGCGGAATAGCGGATCGTAAAACCCCTCGTAAACGATCTCCGGACGGCTGAACAGCCCCAGGGCCAGCCCAAGC
>JASFOT010000301.1:0-3576 GCA_050116375.1 Gammaproteobacteria bacterium
TCTGATGTAACGCCCATCCTCCACTGACTTTCCGGACTGGCCGCACCGGAAAACCTGGTTGGCTAGAAAAATTCAACATATAAAGATATCTTTATAGGCCAATAAGTGTTGGAGAGCAGGGTGGCGGATTTCCAGAGTCTTCTCGAAGGACTGAAGGCAGCGGCGGAGCCGAGCCGATTGCGGCTGCTGGCGATCTGCGCCCGGGGGGAATTCACCGTCACCGAAATCCAGGAGATTGCCGGTCAAAGTCAGCCCCGGGTTTCGCGCCACCTGAAACTCTTGTGTAACGCAGGCCTGCTGGAGCGTCACCGCGAGCAGCACTGGGTGTACTACCGGGTGCCCCAGGTCGGTAGAGGCGCGGAACTGGCCCGAACGCTTCTTTCCATCGTCCCCGAGGATGATCCCCAGATCCAGCTGGATCGGAAGAGGCTGGACGCGGTGCTCGATCGCCGGGCAGAGGCAGCCCGCCGAATGGTGGCCGAGACCGGCGTAGGCAGGGAAATCGCGCATCTCGAGGACGAGGACCGGGTGGATGTTCTGATACTCCGGACTCTGGCAGACGAGCCCGTGGGCGAGTTGCTTGACATCGGTACCGGAAAGGGCCGCATGTTGCGGCTGGTTGGCGAGCGGGCCGAGCGTGCCGTCGGAATCGATATTTCCCGCGCCATGCTGATGCTGGCCCGCTCCAATCTGCACTCTGCGGGTCTCGACCATCTCAGCGTCCGCCACGGCAACATGTACCAGCTGCGGTTCCCCGACAGCAGCTTCGATACCGTGACCATCGACCAGGTGCTGTATCAGGCGGAACAGCCCGGCGAGGTCCTTCGGGAGGCCGCCCGAGTCCTGCGTCCCGGCGGCCGCCTGCTGCTCCTGGAGTTCGTCACCGAGACCACCTTCGGTCTGTTCGAACAGGAACACAACGATCTTGCAGTCATCGACGAAGACCTGCTGGCCGAGTGGTTTACCGAAGCGGGTCTCAGGCGGGTAGTCAGCAGCAGGCTGCCGGGCAGCCCGTTTCCGGTCGTGCTGTGTCTTGCCCGCCGACTGGCCCAGGACGAAGAAGCCGCGGCCTGATCCGGAGATTATTCATGCACCAACCGCCAGTGGTTTCCTTTGAATTCTTTCCACCCGCCAGCGAGGCGATGGAGGAACGTTTGTACGCCTCGGTCCGGCGACTGGCTCCGCTCAGGCCGCAGTTCGTCTCGGTGACCTACGGCGCCGACGGATCCACGCGGGAGCGTACGCATCGCGTCGTGGAGCGCATTGTCTCCGAGACCGACCTGACCTGCGCGCCCCATCTCACCTGCGTGGGCGCCAGTCGGGAACAGGTGCTGGACATCGCCCGCCAGTACGCGGACATGGGCATACGCCATATCGTGGCCCTGAGGGGCGATCCCCCGGCGGGCTCGAAGACTTACCGACCCCATCCGGAGGGGTTCGCTTACGCCAGCGATCTTGTCGCCGGGCTGAAAACCGTGGCCGATTTCGAAATCACCGTGGCGGCCTATCCGGAAGTCCATCCGGAAGCCACCTCTCCCCTGGGTGATCTGGAGAATCTCAAGCGGAAGATCGATGCCGGGGCGTCCCGGGCGATTACCCAGTTCTTCTTCGACAACGAGCGCTACCTTCGTTTCCGTGACCTCTGCGTCGCCGCCGGAATCGAGGTGCCGATCGTCCCGGGGCTTCTGCCGATTACCCGTTTCCCACAGCTCCTCAAGTTTGCCGGTCAGTGCGGGGCCTCGGTGCCCGAATGGTTGCGGCAGCGATTCGAGGGCCTGGACGATGATCCCGAGACGCGACAGCTCATCGCCGCCAGCGTCGCCATCGATCAGGTGCAGTTCCTGCGTCGCCACGGCGTCGAGGAATTCCATTTCTATACGCTCAATCGTTCGGAACTGAGCTACGCCATCTGCCACACCCTGGGCTTGCGGCCGGTCCCGAACGCCCGCTCCGCATAAACCTGGTTCGCCGATCATGACCAAGAGCACTCGTACCCTGCTGACCGAACTGATGTCCGAGCGGATTCTCGTGCTCGACGGCGCCATGGGCACCATGATCCAGGGCCTGAATCTGCAGGAAGCGGATTTCCGCGGCGACAGGTTTGCCGAATCGGAGCAGGACCTGGCCGGTAACAACGACCTGCTGTGTCTCACACGCCCCGAGCTCATCGAGGATATCCACCGCCAGTATCTGCAGGCCGGCGCCGACATCATCGAGACCAATACCTTTAACGCGACCGCCATCAGCCAGGCAGACTACGGACTGGAGTCGATCGTCCGCGAACTCAATTGCGCCGCCGCGGCCATCGCCCGGCGTGCTGCCGACGCGGCCCTGGCGGCCGACGGCCGGCCCCGTTTTGTGGCCGGAGTGCTGGGACCCACGAATCGGACGGCTTCCATCTCCCCCGACGTGTCCGATCCGGCCGCACGCAACGTTGACTTCGATCAGCTGGTGGAAACCTATGCGGATGCGGCCCATGGCCTGCTCGAGGGCGGCAGCGACATTCTCCTTGTGGAAACGGTTTTCGACACGCTGAACGCGAAGGCAGCCCTGTTTGCCCTGGCGGGAGTGCTGGAGGAGCTGGATCGGGACGTGCCCATCATGGTTTCGGGCACCATCACCGACGCCTCGGGAAGAACCCTTTCCGGACAGACCACCGAGGCTTTCTGGAACTCGGTCAGCCACGCCTCGCCATTGTTCGTCGGATTGAACTGCGCGCTGGGCGCCGAACAGCTGCGGCCCTACGTGGCCGAGCTTTCCCGCGTTGCGGACACCTTCGTGAGCGTTCACCCCAACGCTGGTCTGCCGAACGAGTTCGGTGACTACGAGCAGGACGCGGACACAATGGCTTCGCTAATCCGGGAGTTTGCGGAGGAGGGCCTTGTCAACATGGTGGGGGGCTGTTGCGGGACGACTCCGGAACACATCGCGCGGATGGCTGATTCGGTACGGGGTCTGGCCCCCAGGGCGCTGCCCGAGCAGCCGACCCGTTGCCGGCTGGCAGGACTCGAGCCGCTGAACATCGACCCGGACGGGCTGTTCGTCAACGTCGGCGAAAGGACCAACGTCACAGGCTCTGCGCGGTTCCGCAAGCTCATCGAGGCGGACGACTTCGACACGGCCCTGGAGGTTGCGCGCCAGCAGGTGGAAAACGGGGCGCAGATCATTGACGTCAACATGGACGAGGGGATGCTGGACTCCGCGGCGGCGATGAGGAAATTCCTCAACCTCGTCGCCGGCGAACCGGATATTGCGCGGGTGCCGCTGATGATCGACTCGTCCCGCTGGGACGTACTGCAAACGGGATTGAAATGCGTCCAGGGCAAGCCGATCGTGAATTCCATCAGCCTGAAGGAAGGGGAAGAGGAGTTTTTGCGGCAGGCGCGTCTGATCCGTCGTCATGGCGCGGCGGTGATTGTGATGGCATTCGACGAGCAGGGTCAGGCCGAGACCCGGGACAGGCGGATGGCGATCTGCGAGCGGGCCTACGGACTGCTCACCGAGAAGGCGGGCTTTCCGGCCAGCGACATCATCTTCGATCCCAACATATTTGCGGTGGCAACCGGAATTCGCGAG
>JASFOT010000302.1:0-3573 GCA_050116375.1 Gammaproteobacteria bacterium
GCCCGGCTACGTCGAGGTTGGTATAGGGTTCGTCCAGAACCCACAGTTTCGCCTGGCTGGCCAGACACCGGGCAATGGAGACCCGCCGTCGCTGACCCGCCGACAACCCCCTGGACGGCACGTCCGCGGCCGCTTTCAGTCCCACTTCTTCGAGAGCCGCTCGCACCACGGCACGCCCTGCCGGTCGCCGCAGACCCAGATCGAAGGCCAGATTCTCCAGGGCACTCAAGTCCGCCTTGAGACTCTCGCGATGCCCGACATAGGCCATTTCGGAGTGGTAGTCGGTGCGGTTTCGCATGACCTGTTTGCCCCGCCAGGACACCGTGCCCGTTTCGGGGAGTGTCAATCCGCATAGCACGCGAAGCAGGCTCGTCTTGCCGCAGCCGTTGGGGCCGGTGATATGAAGCAATTCACCTGCGTGGAGGTCGATGTCCAGATTTCGGAAAAGATGCTTCTCGCCCCGCCATAGCTCCAGGTTCCGGGCCTGAAGGAGCGGCTCGCCGGCTGGCTCGCTGGTCTGGTTTTCAATTTGGTGATGCAAGGGTGCTAAAAATCGTCGGCCAAAGAATCAGCCGATTATTAACATGAAATTTTACTTAGGGTTACAGGCTCTTTTTAGCAAAGAGTCTTACATTACGGGGCCGAGGCTTCCCATCACCGGTCCGCTGGATCGCGGCAAGTATACACATGCCGGAAATCAACGACTTGATCTGGGTCAGTGAAGTTCCTTGTGAGAAGGAACCCTTTCCTCTTCACCGCTGAGGGCAACGCCCACCGCTTCCCCCACACAGTCCGAGCAGAGCGTGATGTAAACGCCCTGATCGTCGGTACCCACCTCGAAACCCACGGCATAGTCGCCCAGAAAGATCTCGAGTTCTCCGTCTTCCCCAAGCCTTGCTATGGCTTCGGCGATGTCCTGCCACCGTTTCATCTCTGTGTCTCCGAGCCGGTTGCTTCCGCAGACAGACTATGACCAGATTCCGCCACCGGCGCCAGCACTTTGCCTCGCCAAAGTGCAAGCCCGTTGGCCGGCACGAGTTTTGTTCCTGTGCCCGACCCGGCGACGGCCGGGTCGGGTCAGCGATTTCCTGATGTGCCGAGGGCGTACTAGGGCAACGCCGCGATCCAGGATCCGTCCTGGAGCCACACCTTGCGCAATTCCGCCATGTAACCCATGCCCTCGAGAGCCTCGAGATAGTTGTCGAGTAGGGTCAGGAGCTGGGGATCACTGGACGGCACCACGATACCCACCGGCTCCACCGTCATGGGTCGCTTAAGCGTGGTCAGGCCGGCGTCGGGATATCGCAGCACGGACAGGACGCAGATCGGCATATCCGCCACCATCGCGTCCACCTTTCCGTCCAGGACCATTTTCACGCCTTCGTCATAATCCTTGATCTTCACCAGCTTTCCGTCAGGCAGATTCTTTTCCACGAACTCCTGGCTAGTGGAGTTTTCAAGTGCGGCAAAGCTGAAATCCGACTGGTTGATGTCCTCCGCGTCCGCCGCAGAGGCCAGGGTGGACGACTTCGTCAGAATGGACTTGCCGGACATCATGTAGGGGCCGGCGAAGGAGAATTTGGCGCTGCGTGCGGCGGTGATGCCGACGCCGGACATGACGATGTCCAAATCCCCTTTGCCGAGCGCGTCCAGCAGTTCCCCGAAGGGCTTGTTCACGATCTTGAGTTCCACACCCATGGCCGAGGAGAGCTGCTTGGCCAGGTCCACCTCGAGACCGATAAGACCGCCGGCGCGGCTTCGGGTATTCAAAGGAGGCTGATTGCCGGACATACCGACCCGGATCTCGCCCCTGTCCAGGATGCCGTCAAGAATCGGCGAGTCGCCGGCCCAGGCACTGGCTGTCGCCGCCAGGCCCAGCGCCAACAAGGACACCGAGGCCACGAAACGTTTCAGTAAACGCATTTGCTGTCTCCTGCTATTTGGTTTCATCAACAAAACTATGCCCGCTATCCAGCGGGACTTTGACAGAGCCATCCGAGGGTGCCGCGAGACGCTCCGGATTCGCTAACTCCGGGGCGCGGTCAAGGATTGGCCGCGCGGTACTTTACCACGGTCGCACTTTCAGGTTGCGATTTCCCTCGCGCCGGGTAGTACTCACCCGAGCGGATCGGTTGCTGGCCTGTCGCGTCGCCCTGGGGTAGCTTTACCGCGCATGACAGAGTCCGAACCGCGCCACAATCCGCTGAGTTCTTGCCGGCCCGTTACATTCGTAACGCGATTGAAAGTGTTTGCCGTTTTGTGCCTGCTCACCACGGTGGTTGCCGCCGCTGGGCCCGAGCCTTCGCTGAGTGCCCGAACCCCCTTAATCGACGCCGCGGCAAGAGCGGAGACGGATGGGTACGCGCGGCTGGATGAGGTCGTGGAGCGCAGCGCCGTCCTCCCTGACGTTTTCGACCCCGCCCTTTACGCCACTGCAGGCGCGACCAGCGGGATTCGCAATCAACTGCTGGCACACCTGCTCTGGCTGCAGGGTCGGGAAGCATCGCACCTGCAGCAGATCGAGTCGCTTCCCCGGCAACTGGAGGAAGTGCCCACCGCTGAGCCGTATCGCTCGGAGTTCGTGGCGCTCTATGCCGAATCGACGCCCGAGAGATACGCACGGGTTAAGTCCATCTATCAGGCAGAAATCTCGACGACCGAGCGTCTTCTCGTGTTCGTCGAGCAGGTCGAGGCGGGCCATATCCGGCCGACACCGGAGGGATTCACGTTCCAGGACGACTCCACGGCGACCGAATACCGAGAGATGGTTGCCTTTCTGAACCAGTTATACCGGGAACAGGATCTCCGCATTTCCGGGTACCATGCCTGGGAAATCCGCCAGAAAGGTAGCCTGCGTGAATTCCGTGATCAGCTTTGACGACCTGTTATATCCGGCGCCGGAACTGACTCACCGCGCCCCGTTGCCAGGGAATCGGAAAACCTGAAGCATGTTCTTCACCGCGACCCAGGAAATCTCGGTGCTACGCCACAGGGAGCCGATGATTGCCCAGGCTATCGTGGCGCTGCAACGCCGTGCCTACAAGGTGGAAGCAGACCTTCTCGATTTTCCGGCACTGCCGCCTCTGCAAGAGTCCCCTGCCGTTATCATGGCGAGCCGGGAAATCTTTTACGGGCTGACCAGCCGAACGGGTCTTCTCGCAATGCTGGCAACAGAATCGATGCCCGACCGGGTCGTCATCAGCCGCCTTTGCGTATCTCCCTCGAGCACCCGGCGCGGTTACGCGACTCGACTGATACGCCACATCCTCGGCCATACTGAACAGCCTATTCTGGTCACTACCGGCGCAGCCAACGAGCCTGCCCTGATGCTCTATCGAGGCATGGGATTCACAGATTTTGAGAAGCACGAAACCGTTGAGGGGCTGAAGCTGATCACCTTGAGGTACCTGCCGCACCGCGCTTCCGTTTCCGGGTCCCATGGGGACTGAGCCGTCGAACAGCGTGTCCGATGCGAGGACGTCACTGGTCGCCGGTGCGAATCCGCAACCGCAGTGTCATCAGCGAAACCCGCGGGACAGGCTGGCGATCCGCGTTTTATGGGTCATCCTGTAT
>JASFOT010000303.1:0-3556 GCA_050116375.1 Gammaproteobacteria bacterium
CGTTTCCGCGGGCAGGGTATCCAGCTGAACCTCCAGCTCACGGGACAGTTGCTGTCTCGCCTTTTCGTACTTCGGCCCCAGTAAATAATCCGGCCCGAAGGTAGCGTCCGGGCCGATGCCTCCGGCCGGCCTGACCGCCCCCGCAGGCGTCTGCACCCGAGTCACCGGCGGGTTCTCGGGCCGGTCCGTCACCCAGAGGGTGATCAGCGATGACATGGTCACGAGAACCATGGCGGCCGCCGCGGTAGCCGCGAGCCGCCAGCTGCGCCGGCGCTGCCGCTTCGAGGCCTCGGAATGGAGCCGCGCCTCGATATCGGGCCACAGATCTCTTTCCGGGCGGATCTCCCCTGGCAGACGCGCCGCGGCCTGCAGCCAGCGATCGTCGGGTCGAGCCTGTTGACTGTCTTTCTTCATGCATCCAGCCTGTCTGCCAGAAGCCGCCGGGCCCTGTGGAGCTGCGCCTTGCAGGTTCCCACCGCGACACCCAGCATGGTCGCCGTCTCCTCATGGCTGTAACCGTGCACGGCGCAGAGCACGAACACGTTACGGGCCCCCTCGGGAAGGCTGCGTATCACGCTCTCCAGATCCATCTGCAGACCTCCGTCCCGCGGTCGGGGCCCGGCATCCGACCCGCCGGTCCGCTCCTCGATTACCTGCAGGAACCTCGGGTGCCTGCTGTCCTTGCGCTGCATCGTCAGAACCTGATTGACCGCGATCCGATGGAGCCATGTGCCAAAAGCGCTCCGTCCCTGGAAGGAGTCGAGACGCCTCCAGGCCTGTACAAACGTCTCCTGGACACAGTCCTCCGCCTTGCCGGTATCGCCGAGCATCCTGATACACACTGCATAGACCCTTCCCTCGTGGCGCCGGTACAGGGCCTCGAACGCGACCGTGTCTCCTTTCGCCGCCTGTCTTACCAGCAGCGCTTCGGAAATCTCCGGGACGGCCGATTCCTCGGTCATCCGAATTGCTTCCGCCAAGGCCATGCAGCTGTTCCATGATCCATACCGGACTGATTCAATGTCTCTGTATCTCCATAGACGTCTGAACAACGGCGAGGGTTTAAAGAACGGGTTCCGCCCGGCGGCATGTGCCTCCGCGCCGGAACCCGGCTAATATGTCAAAAGACGATGCCGGGAAGGACAAATCGTGAAGGAAGACTATCAGGTACTCTTGATCACCGAGAATGATCAGGACGCCCGATTTCTTGAGCAGGCCCTGGAGCAGGATTCCCGCGGGAACTTTGTCCCCGTGCGCGCTCCGAACATAGACGAGGCGAGAAAGCACCTCGCGACACGTCCCATAGACGCCGTTGTGCTGGACTGCGGGCAGCCGGAATTCGACGGTCCCCAGAGCTGCATCCGGATACTGGGAACCGATTCCACGCTGCCCCTGATCGCGCTCGTAAAAAACACGGGGGATACAGCGGCGCGGGATTGCCTGAGCGCCGGTGCCCAGGATGTCCTGTCGAAACGTGACTGCGAGAACGGTCAGTTGTCTCGCACCATTCGTCATGCCGTCGGCCGCTCCGTCGCGATACGGGACCTGGCTGCGTCGAAATCTCTTCTTCAGTCGGTCCTGCAGAACGTGAACGAAGGCGTGATCGTCGCCGGCCGCGACGAGAAGCTACTCCTGGTAAACCCGGCCGCCCGGGATCTGCTCGGCATCGGCTCCACCGCCGGACTGCCGACGGATATTTTCGGGATGTACGAGCCGGACACGGTGACCCGGATACGCGACCGGGAACGTCCCATGGCCCGGGCAATCCGCGGCGAAACCCTCACGGACCTGGAGATTTTCCATCGCAATCCGCAGACACCGGAGGGCCGCTTTCTCAGCGTCAACGCACGTCCAATGAAGGATGCCCTGGGAAATATCACCGGCGGCATCGTTTCATTCAGGGACGTCACCAATCGCAAACGCGTGGAGGAGGAACTGACCCACCTGTCTCTCCACGATGGTCTCACAGGCATTCCGAATCGTGCGTTCTTCCTTGAGAATCTTCGCAAGGCCGTCGCGAGGGCGAGACGCGCGGATCGGCGCCTGGCCGTGCTGCTGCTGGACATTGACCGGTTCAAACAAATCAACGATCGCCTGGGACACGAGTTCGGCGATGCCTTGCTCTGCGATGTCGCCCGGCGACTGACCGACGGACTTCGCGCAGGGGATTTCGTCGCGCGGCTGGGCGGCGACGAATTCGTCATTCTTTTCGAGAACCTGGGCCACGACGAGCACGCTGCCGGCCTGGCCGACAAGATTAACGACGTGTTGTCGCCCGCATTCAGACTGGAGGGACAGGACGTGTCCGTGACGGTCAGCATCGGGATATCCACGTTTCCCGACTGCGGAGATGATGCGGGCAGCCTGATGAAGACGGCGGATGTGGCCATGTACCGTGCCAAGGAGAGCGGTCGCAACACATACCACTTCTACTCCCGTTCGGTTCACGCCGAGATGTCGCGTCGTTCCCAGCTGGAGGCGGATCTTCGCGAGGCTATCCGCAATGATGAATTCTCGCTGGAGTACCAGCCGATCGCCGATCTTCGCAGCGGCGAGATCGTGGCTATCGAGGCCCTGCTGCGATGGCACCATGTGGATCATGGCCTGGTACGGCCTCTGGAATTCATCCCAATCCTCGAAGCCACCGGCATGGTTCACCGTGTCGGCGAGTGGGTGCTGGCCAGCGCCTGTGACCAGCTGCAGGAGTGGCAGCGGCGACTGGAAAGGCCGGACCTGGGGATCAGCATCAATGTGTCCGCGCAGCAGGTAATGCACCGCAGAATCCTGGATGTCGTCCACCGGGTGCTGACCAACGCGGGGATTGCTCCCGAACGGCTGACGCTTGAAATCAATGAAAGCGCCGTTCTGGAAAATCCTCGCTCTCTGCGGGATAACCTTTACGCCCTGACCGAGACGGGCGTCAACGTAGCCATCGACGATTTCGGCACCGGCTACGCTTCCTTGCAGGCTATCAGGCAACTGCCGGTGAATTTCATCAAGGTTGACCGCAGCCTGACCATGAGCCTGCCCACGGATCCGGAAGACGTTGCGGTGGTGGACGCAATCCTGAGATTCGCCGACGATCTCAGCATTTCCGTGATTGCAGAGGGTGTCGAGGTCAGCGAGCAGATGGAATTCCTCACTGAGCGGGGCTGCAGACTGGGGCAGGGTTATCTGATCAGCCCGCCGCTTCCGGTATCCTCTGTGGATGGCTTTCTGTCCCGGAACTGGCGCGCGGCCTGACGATCCGCCTCCTGCGGCCACCGCTGCTGCCCGACCACATCTCGAAACGCCATGACCGATTTCCGTCTGCTCGTCGACCTGGGCGGGACTCACACCCGCTGCGCTATCCAGGCTCCCGGGCACCCGCCGGACCACCAGCGCACCACCGGAAACGCCGGCTGCCGGAATATCGCGGATGTGCTGAGAGGCTATGTGGACGGTCTGCCTGCGAATCTGAAACCCTCTGATGGCGCCCTGGCGGTTGCCGGTCCGGTCCGCGGCGACCGGATCGAAATGACGAATCTGGGGTGGTCTTTTTCTTGCGAGGACCTGC
>JASFOT010000304.1:0-3550 GCA_050116375.1 Gammaproteobacteria bacterium
AGGACGACAAATCGCTCCCGGACGGGGACTCGGACATCTGGGGCATCAGCGGTGACGTGGTCTGGCCCATCAGCTCCGCATACAGCGTGAAGGGCGAAATTGCCGCGGGCGAAAACCTGGCCAATTTCCTGAGCCGGTCCAAGGTCAATACGGTGACCGGAGACGAGCAGGAAACCGTGGCCGGCTGGGCCGAACTCACCTATACGGGTAGCGACTTCGACTGGTGGGCCGGCGGCGCTTTCGAGAGCCTCGACGACACCGAGGCAGGCCAGACCGAAGATACGTGGATGGTTTTCGCCGGGCTTCAGTGGAAGCTGAAAAGCAAGCTGCTGGGCGGCGCGCCCGTCCGCCTGGGCGTCGAGGTAGCTCACTTCGACAGTTCGGTGGACAACGGCAACGACACGGACGCCAACCAGATCATCTTTAGCGGCCAGTACACGTTCTGAGAACCCGCGGTTCCGGGAAGGGCCGCCGCCCGCCAGGTTGGCGGCCCTTTTCGTTCCGGCACGCCGTCATATCCCGCCAACTCCGGCCCCTGTCCCGCGCGCGCCCCGTCCACGGCGGACGGCGCGCCGCGCCGGTCGCGAAACGGCTGACCGCAAAGCGCAGAAACCGTACCATCGTTTTTGCGGAGGGAAGCGAAGACTGAAATGCCTGAACAGCCGGGGGCCCAACTCGACTGCCATCTGCTGGAGCGGGGATCCGGCCCGCCCGTGCTGTTTCTTCACGGCAACCCGGACTCGTCGGAAATCTGGCGGGACGTTATCGATCTCCTCGGCCATCGATTTCGCTGCCTCGCTCCGGACCTCCCGGGATTCGGCCGTACACCGGCACCGGAGAGCTTCGACTGCAGCCTCGACGCCATGTCCGGCTGGGTCGGCAGCCTGCTCGACACGATGGCGCCGGGCGAGAACGTGCACCTGGTCGGCCATGACTTCGGCGCGATCTTCGGCATGGCTTTCGCGATCCGCAATCCGGGCCGCGTCAGGCATATCGCCGTGGGTGGCTTTCCGTTTTTCCCAGACTACCGCTGGCACTTCTGGGGCAGGGTCTGGCGCACGCCGATCCTCGGGGAGATCAGTATGCTGTCGATGAACCGCTGGCTGTTCGCCAGGGAGATGAGAGCCGGCGGACCCAAGCTTGGCGACGATCATGTAGAGCGCGCCTACCGCTTCCTTACGGGGCCGACAAAGCGTTTGATCCTCCGTCTTTACCGCGCCACGGATCCGGGCAATTTCGCCGCCTGGCAGTCCGGCCTGGAGGCACTGCTGGCGCGGAAACCGACGCTGGTGCTGTGGGGAGAAAAGGACCCGTTTGTGCCCGCGGACTACGCCGAGCGCTTCCCGGGGGCGCGAATTGTGCGGTTTCCCGACTGCGGGCACTGGTTCCCGGCAGAGGAAGCCGAAGCGGTGGCCGCTCTGCTGAAGGAGTTTTTACCGCTGTCCATGCCGGAGCCGGAACACAGGACATGAAAACGGGAGCCAGAGATACGGCAAAGAAATCGCCCTGGAAGGGTCGCGGCCTCGTGGCGCTGGAAATCCTCCTGGTTGTCGTCATCGTGTACAGCATTCACTGGTGGCGGACCCGGGATCTGCTGCCCGATTCGGGCATCACGCCGGTGCCCGGATTCGAGCTGCAGGACCTGCAGGGCAACCGCTGGTCGGAGGCCTCCCTTTCGGGCGTGACGGTGCTGTATTTCTTCGCGCCATGGTGCGGCGTATGCAACTCGAGCGCCCATCAGCTTCGCTGGTTCCACCGGTGGTCCGGCGACGTCCGTCTGGTGCTGGTGGCGCTGGACTGGGCCTCCATCGACGAGGTCCGGGAGTATGCCGACAGACACGGTCTGGAGGTCCCCGTTCTTGTCGGAGACCCGGGCACGGCGCGCCGGTTCAGGATCGCCGGCTATCCGACCTACTACGTGATCAGCGACGGCCACATCGTCCAGAGAGATTACGGTTTCAGCACGGCCGTGGGTCTCTGGTGGAGATCCCTGCAGGCCGGCGCCTGAATTTCGCCCCGGGTCCCGGTAACCTTCCCCATCAGCCATGAGCGAACATCCGGACAACAAACTGGGGCATTCACACTCGTTCGGACAGGAACGCAAGCGGCCGGGCGAGGCGCGCACGCTGATCGTGATCGGGATTACGGCCACGATGATGGTGATCGAGATCGCCGCAGGTCTCGCATTCGGTTCCATGGCGCTGCTTGCCGACGGACTCCACATGGCCTCCCACGCGGCTGCGCTTGGCGTCACCGCCCTGGCCTACATTTATGCCCGCCGACACGCCCATGACGAACGTTTCAGCTTTGGAACGGGCAAGGTCAACGCCCTTGGCGGATTCACCGGCGCCATACTCCTGGCGGTCTTTGCCCTGATGATGGTCTGGGAAAGCGTCGATCGACTGCTTTCTCCGGTACCGATATCGTTCAATGGAGCCATTTTCGTGGCCGTTGTCGGTCTGGTCGTCAACGGCGCTTCCATGCTGATCCTGGGCCATCGACACGGAGAACCCGAACACGCGGAAGGACACGACCACGGCCACAGCCACGGCCACGGCCACAGCCACGGCCACGGCCACGGCCACCACCATAAACACGATCAGAATCTTCGAGCGGCATACCTGCACGTGCTGGCGGATGCCCTCACCTCCGTGCTGGCCATTTTTGCATTACTGGCGGCGAAGTATGCCGGTCAGGTCTGGATGGACCCGCTCATGGGCATCATCGGCGCCATGGTCGTGGCGCGGTGGTCACTGGGCCTGATCAGGACGACTGCCGAGGTCCTCCTGGATCATCAGGCCAGCGCGGAAAAATGCGAGAAGATTCGGGCCAGTCTCGAATCGGACAATGCATCCCGGGTCACCGATCTGCACGTGTGGAATATCGGGCCCGGCATTTACAGCATGGTCGCCAGCATCAGCGCTTCGCAGCCCGTGACGCCGCAGGAATATCGGGAAAGAATCCCCCCGGGGCTGGGCGTGGTTCACGCCAGCATCGAGGTCAACGGGAAATCCTGACCCACCGCCTGGCTCATTGACGCCCGTATTCGCTCGCCATTTTCAGTCCAGCACGATTTCGACGGTCCCGCCGGTATTTCGGCCCGCATAGGGCCCAAGGGCCTCCAGGAGTTCCGGGACGACCCGGCCGAGCCCGCCGGAGCTGCCGTCCATGTAGGCGTAGGTCCGCCATATGGCGTTACGCTCATCAGAATCCCTGACGGCGATCCAGTCGAAAGCGACCATCTCCACGGTGGAGGTTCGCTCGGAACGCACCTGCCCCATTGTCACTTCAACACCGTAATCAAAGCCGATGACGAGTTCCGCATCGTCCGCCGATTCCACTCGTTGGTAGCCCGCCTGCCGAAGAACCTGGTGAGCCAGGTTCACGAATTCCTCATGGCGTTTTCGGACATACGCGGGCGCCTCTTCCGCGGAGCCATAGCCGCGCGGCCGGGCCAGCAGCAGGTATCGATGCATCCCCTCCGCCGAACGGGAGGCAACCGAGTCCACGTAGGCATAGCGGGGCTCCAGGCCGGCGCAGCCGGAGACGA
>JASFOT010000305.1:0-3550 GCA_050116375.1 Gammaproteobacteria bacterium
TCGCGGCGCTCGATGTGGGTGAGAATCTTCTCGATAACTACCGGGTCTTCGATACTGGCAATGATCCGGACCGCACAGCCGCTCCAGCTTCCTGCGTTGATGGGCCTGAGCGGCGGGCGATGCCGGCGTGCCGGGAGAACCCACCGGTGCGGGCCACGTTGTCCTGCTCCCTTTCATCCACGGGCGTCAGCGTCTGCAGCGTGAAGGTCTTCTAACCGCCTTGCGGCCCCACGGCAATCCGATAGGTGCACGCCGGCTGGCACCTCGGCCATGGCTCGCGTCCCTGCGAAGGCGGACAAGCAGCTGCGCGCGCGCTGACGGGCGGCTACGGCTGCGCTTCGGAGCCTAAGACTTGATCGGGCTAAGGGTCAGTGCGGTAATCCAGGCGCAGCGTTCAGAAACAGCCGAGATCAGACGGATAGTCTCGGATTTCCCGAAACAACGCTCGCACATCGGGTGGTGGAGTGATACAGACAGTTCGATATGTGTCCACCTTGGAGAGCCAAATTCCAGAAGTCCTAGATGGGCTTACGAGAGGTCGCCTGAGGGCGGCCTTTTTTGTATGTGGCCCAGCCACCACTGCATCGCCAGACGCAGGCGACGTGTCCAGAGGAGGCCCGGCAGGTTGAGAAACTGGAAAACTGGAATTCGGGAAACCTGGCTCCCCTGCCCTTCAGGATTTCAGATCCTCAGGTTTTCAGCTGTCCACCGCAGGTGACTGCAGTCACCCATGGCGACACTGAAGGTCTGCTTCCGGCCAGAAGGAGCCGGTCGAAATCCAACGCGGGCTTCTTAGCTCGAAAAGCCGTCACCCTCGTGGGTCTCAGTTGTGCGTATTAGTCGGCTGTCCTCGATGGCAGCCTGACGGTGCTTAACGGCGATTCGATATTCGGGATCGGTGACCATCTGGAGAAAAGCATCCGCCGTGGGGTAACGGGCAACGAAAATTTCGTCCCAATACTCAGCCCTCGGACCGATGACCATAAGTTCCGGTTTCCCTCGCCAGACTATTTCGCCACCAACACGCCGGAAAATAGGGCCGATTTCCTTGCCATATGCTGCATAAGCCTCGGCACCGGTAGCTTCTCGGCCATCCTCATAAGCCGCATGCTTCCTAAAGCGCAGGAGATTAAGCATCAAGATAGGCTTGTCGCGAGGCAGTTCTTTGAATTCATCAAACTGCTCGCGCTCCGGATCAACATGGTTGGGCATGCTTTTCGTCTGCTCTGTGATGAGGAAATCAGCATAGCAAACTCACGCGTCATCCAACTCAGACAACGGCTGCTCTGGGTCGTTAGCGCACGCTCAGGATAGGCCCGCTGCGTCGGTGGTCCAGAATAACTTCTGACGACTCCAGACGGTGGTTGCCTGGCCGTAGTCCGCTACCGCATCGCGGTCGCCACGGATGCGAGGTATTCCTCACGCACCTGCGCGGCCGTCATCCCCGAGGCCCGCAGCCGTTCAAGTTCCGCGATCTGACGATCCCTGTTGGCCTCGATCTTCTTCAATATCGGCGCGAAACGTGGATCCGACTCCAGCAGCCAGTAGAGGCGCACGGGTTTGCCGTAGCTCCAGTCGCCGGTGTCGCCGCGTTCGGCGAACTCGTCGAAGAATCCGGCCGCCGCGTCGGGGTCGCCATTCAGCAGCGCGATGTAGCCCCGGGTGCGAAGATAGATACCGTTGTGAAGCGGGCTGGTATCGCCCGCGGTCTCCGCCACGAACGCCGCGACCTCCGCGGCCTTGTCCGTCTCGCCGGTCTTGAGCAGCACTGCTGCCACGGCAAAGCGCTCGCTGAGGCCGAGGTCGGACCCGGCTTCGGCCCTGTCCTTGTTGAGCCAGCGCTCCCACAGGATATCCCTGGCGCGCTCGAATTCTCCGAGAGCGAGGTAGGTCTCCCACTGGATTGCCGCCCGACGCTGGAGGTCGTCCGTCTCTTCCAGCAGGCCGTTCATCGCCTCGAGCGCCGCTTCTCTTTTACCCAGGACGGCAAGGCTCAGGTGGGCGTCGTCCGTGCGCAGGATGAGCGCCTCGTCATGCAAATTGATCATCTGGTAGAGCCACGCAAGATAGTCTTCGCTGAACTCTCCTTCGGCAAGCTTGAGTTCCGCCACGTAAATTCCGCGCCCTTCCTCCTGGCTGTCCCAATACAAATGAGATTCCAGGCGGGACGCGATGTTCGGACTCACCGCGTACAGTCGATCCAGCGCTTCGAACGCCTCGGCCCTCTCGCCCTGCAGGTTCCGCAGGTGCGCCAGATTCCACAGGACCGTCGGGTGCAGGGGATCGATAGAGCGGGCCCGTTCCAGTGTCGCAATGGCCTCGTCGGGCCGTCCCAGGCCTATCAGCGCTCGCTGCCTGCCCATGAGCGCATCCACCTGCATGGGATCGATCTGCACGGCCCGGTCGAAGCTTTTCAGCGCCATCGAATTGTGTTCGCGATAGATCTCGAGCCAGCCCTTGGCTACGTGGGCCATCGGCTCCTCCGGGTCCAGTTCCAGGGCGGTGCTGATGGCCCTGTCGGCAGCGGGCTCCGCGATACTGGCCGGGACGCGTCCGTCCGTGAGACTCTCCAGGGCCAGCCAGCTCCGCGCGAGCCACGCCCACGCCGGTGCGTAGCCTGGCGCTGATTTCGTCAGCGCCAGGAACTCGTCTCGCGCCTCGGTCACGCTGTCCTCGGTACTCTCCCAGTACTCGTGGCGGGCGAGCATGAAGCGCTCGAATTGCTCCGGCGAAATGTCAGCAGTGCCGCTGGCAATCACGGGTGTCACGTCCGCGCCGAGGTGTGGCCTCAGCGCGGCCACGATCTGGTTGGCGATATCGTCCTGCACCTTGAAGATGTCCGTGAGCGGCCGGTCGTACTTCTCCGACCACAGATGGGTGCTGTCCGACGCGTCGATCAACTGGGCCACCACCCGAATCGTGTCGCCGGAACGGCGGACCGAGCCTTCCAGCACGGTATCGACATCCAGCGCGGCCGCCACATCCGCGATGGTGGCATCCTTGTCCTTGAAGTAGAAAGTGGAGGTTCGGGCGGCCACCCGCAGGCCGTCGACCTTGGCGAGCAGGTTCAGCAATTCCTCCGAGAGACCGTCGCCGAAGTGCTCGTTTTCCTTGTCCTCGCTCATGTTTACGAAGGGGAGCACGGCGATGGAGTCGAGAGTGCCCACTGGACTCTTATCCGGGCTTGGGTCCGCCGGCGACGTTCGGGCTTCGGCAACGGGCTGCTCCGACGCCCCCGGTTCCGGCACCCCGTCAGGCTGCAGGGCCCGGTCCAGCAACAGCGCGACGATGGCGGCGGCCATCAGGCCGATGATCAGGTAGTTGAGTTTGTGGCCGGTCTGGCGAGTAATCGATTCTCCCGCCTGCACGTCCTTTGTGCGTCTGACGCCTTCCGGTGTCAGCTCGAAGGCCCAGGCGAAAAGCAGCGCGAAGGGGAAGCCAATCACGCCCAGCCAGATGACCAGTTTCAGAGTGAAATCAGGAAGCCCCATCGCCGGCGCCACGGTGTCGGTCACTTGCACGACGACCCAGCCAAGCACGAGGTACGCGG
>JASFOT010000306.1:0-3546 GCA_050116375.1 Gammaproteobacteria bacterium
CTTCGGCAGGATGGGGATGTCGACGGACGTTGCGCCGCGGGTGATTTTTTTCAGGAACACCCCGCGGGCGAACTTCTCCCCGGCCAGTTCCATTATCGTGCGGTTAGCGTGCTCTTTTCGGGTTACAACCACGTCCACCTTTTCGACCGGGATGTCCAGCAGGCTCTGATCCTCGACCTCCTTGGCCCTGGATTCGAGCTCGACGATCACATCGCGGGGCGCAGAGACCGCTATCACGTCGCCCGCCTGGAGTATCGTTTCCGGCTCCACCTCCAGGAGCTCATCCTTCCGGCGGATGCCCTCGACAAACATGCGCGCACCGCCGGCGGCGAATGCCTCTGCCGATTCCACCGTCTTGCCTACGACCTGGCTCTCCTTACTCAGTTCGAAAGCCCTGAGTTCTACCTGCCGCCAGGCGCTGACCCCACTGCCCGCAGGCAGGCCGCCGGACATCTCTTTCTCGTAGCGCGCGCACTCCGCGGTCAGATCGACGCCCAGCAGCTTCGGGCCGAGGCGCGCGAGGATCAGCCCCGTGCCGATCGTGCCCCAGAGATAGGTGATGGCATACGCCACAGGGATCTTGTTCAGCAAAGCCTGGGCCTCTGCGGCGGGCTTGCCCAGTCCGTTGATGGCGTCGGTCGCCAGCCCGATGGACGCGGAAATCGTGGTGGCGCCGGCGTAGAGACCCGCGCCGAGCCCGACGTCGTAGCTCTGCACGACGATGGCGATATAAGCGGAGGCGAGGCAGAGCACCGAGATCACGACGGCAAAAATGGCCTGGGGCAGGCCATCGGTGGCGATACCCCGGACGAACTGCGGCCCGACGCCGTAACCCACGGCGAAGAGGAACATGACGAAGAATACGGACTTGACCTGGCTCGAGATCTCCACGTCGATCTGGCCGACCAGAATTCCCGCCAGCAGAACGCCGGTCACGGAGCCTAGGGAGAAGCTGCCGAAACGGATCGCCCCGACCCAATAGCCGAGTCCGAGCGTGAGAAAAATCGCCAGCTCAGGGTAACTTCGGAGCGTCTGCAGAATCCAGTCGATCACGGCCATTCAACCCCTCTTGATTCCCTCTGCCTCAACCCGCCAGCTTCGCGGTTCCCTGCGAAGATCCCGGGCTGCCTCAGGCACGGCCCGATGTCGGTCCGTTGAAAATATCTCGGACTGGTCCGGAGGCCGGTCTTGTCGGAAAAACCATTCGAGCGGTAGTGTATAGCGCAGTCGCTGCGGACTCGCTTGACATCTGGTGCCACGGCCTGGGTTGTGGCATCCAGTTCGTCTCGAACCGCCAGGTGAACTCGCTCCGGCCGGCGCTGATGGGAAGCGAAGACGCTCGCCGGAGGAACAAGGCCGGGATGTTCGCCAGTATTGCCGCGCGGGTTGCGGCGGAAAACTGTTCACTAACGAGCATGTTTTCGACGGCGTGTCCAACAGACGTATCTAGAACGCCCACGTTATTGTCGAGGGCAATCTGATGAAGCAAATCTCAATGCGAACCAGCCGGCGGTCGGCGTGCCGATCAGGTTCGGCCGCCATGAAGCAATGCCGAGGATCCGCCGCCCGTGTGGCGACTGAATGCTGGATTGATTTCCGGCCGAGACTCAACGCTCATTAAAGGCAGGTCGCCGATTTCGTGTACTTTGTAGAGGAATGGATTCCCCTTCGCACAAGCTGCCGTTCACACCACCCGTTGAAGGCTGCGAGATCGAGGATATCCGGCGGGTGGGGCCGTTCGTCACCCAGGTCCGCCTGAAGCTCCCGGACGGTCGGCCGTTTGTCTGGAATTCCCGGAAGCACCGTTTCAGCGGCGGCATGCAGTCGCTGCCGGCCGGGACGGGTGACGGCAGCGGAGCGGTGCGCTGGTGGCACAAGATCGGGGTGTTCGCAAGGATCATTTGGTGGACTTCTGCCTTCTTCTTCATCGGGTCCGTTTGCTTTGGCCTCTCCAGCCTGGCCGGGCTCGCGCCGGGAATTTTCGGCGCCTTTGGGGGCAGCCCGGTGGCGATCAACCTTGTCTTCTTCGTGGGCTCGATCTTCTTCACAACGGCGGCCTACCTGCAGTTTTTGGCAGCGGTCAACGCCGAAAGGATTTCGGCCATCGCTCAACGGAGGAGCCCGCCGGGTCAATTCCGATGGTTCGCCCTGCGCCCGGGAGAGATCGGCTGGCTCAGTGCGTTCACGCAGCTCGTCGGCACCGTGCTGTTCAACATCAACACCTTCGACGCGCTGCTTCCGGGACTGGATTGGCTGCAGGAAGACCTGCTCATCTGGACCCCCGACGCGCTGGGCTCGATCTGTTTCCTGGTAGCCAGTGCCCTGGCGCTTCTGGAGTACGGCGGCGGACGGATTAGCTGGCAGCCGCGTGACGTGTCGTGGTGGATCGTCAATATCAACATGCTGGGGTCGATCGCCTTCGGCATCTCCGCCGTTTATGCCCTGGTATTGCCCGGCACCGCCGATCTGTTGGATGCCCGGGCGGTCAACGCGTGGACTCTGCTGGGTGCGATCTGTTTTCTGATTGGAGCCTATCTGCTGGTGCCGGAGGTGGGCAGAAATATCAGGATAGTGGCGGCTCAGGCGTCCCCTGATTGATCCCGGCGATGCTCCGATCCCCGGCCTTCATGCCGTTCACTCCGGGGCCTGCGCGAAGGGCCATGTCGGCACCGCTCGAAACCCCGACCCCATCATCAGGTGTCGTCGCCGGAGGCTTCCTCGGCTCGGGATTGGTCAGGTTTGCGCCTCCCGGAAAGCGGCGATCAGTGCATCGCCGTGGTCGAAGAATGCGTCCCGCCCCACCAGCTCGCTGATGCCGTGACGATCCATCTCCTTCCGGGTGTGTTCCCTGACCATTGCGAAGACCAGCCGGATACCTTTTTCTTTCAGCGTCTGATGGGCGGATCGCAGGGCGGCGGCACCGGAGTAATCCAAGTCGTCGATGGCCACGGCGTCGAGACACAACCACTTCAGGCCCGGGTCTGCCTTGTTCGCCAGTTCGACGATCTGTTCAGAAAACAGCCCGGCGTTCGCATAGTAGAGGCTGTGGGAGAAGCGGTAGGCGATCAGGCCCGGCTCGTACTGGACCAGGCTGTCCAGGGGCAGTTCGCGCCAGCCGCCCGTCTCGGACTTTGCGACCAGGCTGTTACGCGGCCGGTAGCCGCGCCGGACGTGATCCACCAGTGACAGCGCCATCGCCAGGATGATGCCCTGCTCCACGCCCACCACCACGACCACGGCCGCCGTGATCAGCGCCACCCAGAACTCGGAGCGCGCGGTGGCATAGATCTCCTGCATCGCCTTCAGCTTGATCAGCTCGACGCCGATCATGAAGACCACCGCCGCCAGTACCGCCTCCGGCATGTACGACAGCGGGCCGGTGAGGAAAAACAGGACCAGGACGACGACCAGAACGGTCGTGAGGTGGGTGAGCTGGCTGCGCCCCCCGGCGCCGTCCACCATCTGGGTCTTGGTGGGGCTGCCGGCGACCACGAAGGTCCCGGAGAGTCCGGCTCCCAGGTTAGCCATCCCGAGCCCCACCAGATC
>JASFOT010000307.1:0-3523 GCA_050116375.1 Gammaproteobacteria bacterium
CCATCCCGGCGCCGGGAATCCGGAGGGAACCCTGCAGAATGCGCTCCTGCATCACCGGCCGGAGCTGGCAACCGTGCCCAGGGCCGGGATCGTCCATCGCCTGGACAAGGACACCACCGGACTCATGGTCGTCGCCGGCACCCTGGAGGACCACACTGATCTGGTCAGGCAACTGGGGGAGCGATCGGTCAAGCGGGAGTACCGCGCGGTATGCAACGGCGTCATGACGGCGGGCGGGACCGTGGAAGCGCCCATCGGCAGGCACCCGGCGGACCGGCTCAGAATGACCGTCCGGCACAACGGCAAGCCGGCGGTGACCCACTACCGGGTCGTGCGTCGATTCAGGGGTCATACCGATATCCGGGCCAGCCTGGAGACCGGCAGGACGCACCAGATTCGGGTCCACATGGCGCATATCGGTTACCCGCTGGTGGGCGACCGTCTCTATGGGGGTCGGTTGAAATTGCCCCGGGGCGCCGGCGAGGAACTGATCCGTATCCTGCGCGGCTTCGATCGACAGGCGCTGCACGCGCGGCGGCTGGCTTTCAGACACCCGAGAAGCTCGGAGGTCGTGACCTTCGAAGCGCCGATCCCCCGGGATCACCGGGAACTGCTGGCGGCGCTGGCGGCGGACGCGAAGATCCGGACGTGAAACTCGACTGGATCCAGCCCGCCTGGCCGGCCCCGCCACAGGTCAGGGCGCTTTCCACCACGCGCACCGGGGGCGTCAGCATCGGTCCCTTCGCTTCCCTAAACCTGGGCGATCACGTGGGAGACCGACCCGGAGCGGTGGCCGAGAATCGGCGGCGTCTCGCGGAAGCGGCGGGCCTGCCCGGCGTCCCCGCATGGCTGCGGCAGGTCCACGGAACCCGGGTCGTGACCGTGACCCCGGATAGTCCCCCGGGCGCCGAGGCCGACGCTGCGACGGCCTCCCGGGCCGGCGCGGTATGTGCCGTGCTGACGGCAGACTGTCTGCCGGTTCTGTTCACCTGCCGGCGGGGCCGAAGAGTGGCGGCCGCCCACGCCGGCTGGAGGGGGCTGGCCGGCGGCGTACTGGAAGCCGTGATTTCCTGCATGGGCGAGGATCCCGCTGAACTCATGGCATGGATCGGGCCCGGTATCGGGCCGTCGGCCTTCGAGGTCGGGCCGGAGGTCCGGGAGGCTTTTGTCCGCCAGGAGACGGCTTGCAAACGGCACTTCACTGCGGGCCATGGGGATCGCTGGTTCGCCGACCTCCCGGGCCTCACAAGGCACCGGCTGGAAAGAGCGGGCGTCAGGTCGGTGTTCGGCGGCAATCACTGCACTTTTTCCGACGCGGAGCATTTCTTCTCGTATCGGCGTGACGGCCGTTGCGGCCGGATGGCGACGCTCATCTGGATTTCCGGCGAACCGCAACGTTGAAAAAACGCCAGTCGCCCCCCATCTCTGCGGTAGTTGCCCGATTCAAGGAGACATGCCCATGCGCATGGACAAGCTGACGACCAAATTCCAGATGGCGCTGGCCGACGCCCAGTCCCTGGCGCTGGGCAGGGATCACCAGTTCATCGAGCCCGTCCACCTGATGGTTACCTTGCTGGACCAGGAAGGGGGCACGGCGAGGCACCTGCTGACCCGGGCCGGGGCGAAAGTGGACCGGCTGCGTTCCCAGCTTGGCGAGCAGCTCGACCGGCTGCCCAGCGTGGAGGGGGCCGAAGGCGAAGTTCACGTTTCCAACGAGCTCAACCGGCTGCTCAATCTGACGGACAAGCTCGCCCAGAAGCGGGGCGACCAGTACATTACCAGCGAACTCTTCGTGCTGGCGGCCCTCGAGGACAAGGGACCGCTCGGGGAAGCGCTTAAGGACGCGGGTGTCGTCAAGGGCGCGGTGGAGAAAGCGATCGAGGAACTCAGGGGCGGCCAGAACGTCAGCGATGCCGGCGCGGAGGACGCCCGCCAGGCCCTGGAGCGCTTTACCGTGGATCTGACCGAGCGGGCGGAGCAGGGCAAGCTTGATCCGGTGATCGGTCGGGATGATGAGATCCGCCGCACCATCCAGGTCCTGCAGCGTCGGACCAAGAACAACCCGGTTCTGATCGGCGAGCCGGGCGTCGGCAAGACTGCCATCGTGGAAGGGCTGGCCCAGCGGATCGTCAACGGGGAAGTGCCGGAGGGCCTGAAGAGCAAGCGCATCCTGTCCCTGGACATGGGCGCCCTGATTGCGGGCGCCAAGTTTCGCGGCGAGTTCGAGGAGCGACTGAAAGCCGTTCTCAACGACCTGGCCAAGCAGGAAGGTCAGATCATTCTGTTTGTGGACGAGCTGCACACCATGGTCGGCGCGGGCAAGGCCGAAGGCGCCATGGACGCGGGCAACATGCTCAAACCCGCCCTCGCCCGGGGCGAGCTGCACTGCGTCGGTGCCACGACCCTGGACGAGTACCGCAAGTACGTGGAGAAGGACGCGGCGCTGGAGCGGCGTTTCCAGAAGGTGATGGTGGACGAGCCTTCGGTGGAGGACACCATCGCCATCCTCAGGGGGCTCAAGGAACGTTACGAGGTCCATCACGGCGTGGAGATCACCGATCCGGCCATCGTGGCGGCGGCAACCCTGTCCCACCGATACATTTCCGACCGGCAGCTGCCCGACAAGGCCATCGACCTGGTGGACGAGGCGGCGTCCCGTATCCGAATGGAGATCGACTCGAAGCCCGAGGAGATGGACCGCCTGGACCGGCGCATCATCCAGCTCAAGATCGAGCGGGAGGCGCTCAAGAAAGAGACAGACGAGGCCTCGAAGAAACGCCTCGGGTCCCTGCAGGAGGAGCTGGACGATCTGGAGAAGCGCTACGCGGACCTGGACGAGGTCTGGAAGGCGGAGAAGGCCGCCCTCCAGGGCGCGACCCACGCCAAGGAAGAGCTGGAGCGCGCCCGTATCGAGCTGGAGACGGCCCGGCGGGCCAATGATCTCGCCCGCATGTCCGAGCTGCAGTACGGCCGGATTCCCGAGCTGGAGAAACAGCTGGCCGAGGCCTCCGCCTCAGAAACGCAGGAACCCCGGCTGATGCGCAACAAGGTCACAGAGGAGGAAGTGGCCGAGGTCGTCTCCAAATGGACCGGCATCCCGGTATCCAAAATGCTGGAAGGCGAGCGCGAGAAGCTCCTCAAGATGGAGGAGGCGATCCAGACCCGGGTCGTGGGCCAGAGCGAGGCGGTGACCACGGTTTCCAACGCCATCCGCAGGTCCCGGGCCGGGCTGTCGGACCCGAGACGCCCCATCGGTTCCTTCCTTTTCCTCGGGCCCACGGGAGTCGGCAAAACCGAGCTGACCAAGGCTCTGGCCGCCTTCCTGTTCGATACGGAGGATGCGATGGTGCGCATCGACATGTCGGAGTTCATGGAGAAGCACTCCGTGGCCCGGCTGATCGGCGCTCCCCCGGGATACGTGGGTTATGAGGAGGGCGGCTATCTCACCGAGGCCGTGCGCCGCAAGCCCTATTCCGTGATCCTGCTGGACGAGGTCGAGAAGGCCCACCCCGACGTTTTCAAC
>JASFOT010000308.1:0-3521 GCA_050116375.1 Gammaproteobacteria bacterium
CCCCTCCGATTCCTTGGCGATCAGCTCCTCCAGGTCTTCCTGGGCGTCTGCTTCTCTACCAAGCCTGAGCTTGCAGATCGCCGAGTAGGCCAATACGCGCCAGCGGATGGAGTCCTTCTCGACTTCGTCCAGTGCCCGCTCATAGTCGCCCCGGAAGAGATACATCTGTGCGAGCGAACCGTGCACCGGGAAATCCGGGTGCAGCTCCAGGATCCGGTCAAATGTGGCGCCGGCTTCGTCGTAGTCGCCCATATAGGCGTAGATGGAGCCCATCAGCCTGTTGACCGGCAGCGACAGGGGATCCAGCGACAATGCATGGCGCAGCTCGCGGGCAGCGTCCTCCAGGCGACCTGCCAACAGCAGGTAGCGACCGTAGGCGGCGTGGGTATCCACGCTGCCGGGGTTGAGCGTCCTGGCCTGGCGATAACTGTCGCCCGCGCCCAGCCAGTCCCAGTCATGACTCATGCGGATGTCGCCGAGGGAAAGGTGCGCCTCGGCCAGGTCGGGGTCGAGTTTCAGGGCGGCATCAGCCGCCTCCCGGGCCCTGGGGATGCCTTCCTGCGGGAGCATGGCGACGTTGGCGACGAGGAACGTGTAAGCGTCGGCGATGCCGGCCCAGGCCTGCGCGTATTCGGGGTCGATATCGAGCGCGGCCCTGTAGTGCTCGATCGCCTTGCGGTAGCCGTCCGTCGTCCGCATGTTCCAGTGATGGCGGCCATGCAGGTACGCCTGGTATGCCGCGGCGTCGTCGGTCCCCTGCTCGCCGAGCTTCTCCGACTCCTCACCGAGCAGGGTCACCCTCAATGCCTTGACCACGGCGCGCGCGATCTCCTCCTGGATGGCGAAGATGTCCTCCATCTGCCGGTCGAAGGTCTTGGACCAGTGGTGATAGCCGTCGTAGGCGCTCACGAGCTGGGCCGTGATCAGCATGCGCTTGCCGTCCGTCCTGACGCTGCCCTCCATCACCGCCGCCACGTCAAGCTTGCGGCCAATGGAGCGCACATCCTCCTCCTTGCCCTTGAACGCAAACGCGGACGTCCTCGCCGCGACCTTCAGCCGCCTCACCTGGCATAGCGAATGGAGCAGGCTCTCGGTAAGGCCGTCCGAGAAGTACTCGATGTCCCTGCCGGGACTCATGTCGGCGAATGGCAGAACCGCGACAGAGCACGGGTCAGGGCTGAACTTCGGCTCGTCCGATTCCCGGGCCTGCTCAGCCTCGATATCGGCCGGATCCCGCACGAGGCCGCCGGATGTCCATTCGTACAGCCAGGCGCCAAAAACGGCGATGGGGAATCCTACAAAGGCCCCGGTCAGCAGCATCTCCATGACCCACTCGGGCGCGTCATAGGTTTCGAGGACAATGTCGGCGACCTGCACGGCCAGCCAGGCCAATGCCGCATACGCCACGGCGACCCGGAAGACCTTGCGTCGCTTGAGTTCGCCCAGGAAGGAGTCCATGCAGCGTCCGGTGCTTTACCTGCCTGCAGGGGTTTTCGCATACTAGGTCGGCGCGACGCAAGCGGCCTGGCACCCGCGGCCGCCACGTGTCGCCTGGAGAGAACAACCACAGCGCCCTCGGCGGGGAGGCGTGAGCAGGCTCTTCGCCGCGATCGGAACGGACACTGATTGCCCGTTTTCGGGATATCGATACACAGGGAGGGCTCGCATGTTTCATTTCCTGCCGATCCTGTTGATGGTCGTCAGCCTCGCCGTACAGGCCCAGCCGCAGTTGATCGTCAATACCGGCCATACCGACGACGTGACCTCCGTCGTCCTGACCAGCGACCGGAAGCTCGCTCTCACCGGCAGCAAGGACCAGACCGCCCGGATCTGGGACGTCGCTACCGGCAAGGAAAAGCTGCGTTTGTCCGATCACGACGACTGGGTCAACGCCGCCGTGTTCTCGCCGGATGATCAATTTGTCGCAACGGGCACCGCTGACTCGCACATCAACCTGTACTCGGCAACTGACGGGCGGCTGGTCCGAAGGGTCAAGGCCTGGAGTGGACTGGGCGTGACGTCGGGAGAGATCGTCGCGCTTGCCTTTGCGCCGGACGGAGAACGCATCGTATCGGTGGCAGGGGTCGACCTGATGGTCTGGACGGCGGACCTGGAAGAGCAGCTCTATCACCACCAGCTGGACCTGTTGCCATCTGCGATGTCGCTGACCCCGTCCGGCGATGCAGCACTCGTTGGCGCAGAAGATGGTTCGCTTGTCGCCATCAGCCTGTCTGACGGGGAAGTACTGAATCGCTATCGCGGGCACGAGGCATTCATCACGACTGTCGCTACGTTCCGCGACCTGACGGAGGATCTCGCGATCATCAGCGCAAGCGAAGACGGCGAGGTCTTCGTGTGGAATGCGCTCGGCGGCGAGGGCTGGAGCGTCTCCGAGAACATGACCGACTGGGACACCGACGACTTCCCGACCGCGATCGCGTTCGCCCCCGACTACAGCCAGGTCGCGGTGGGCCACCAGTCCGGGCGTCTCAGGACAATCGACCTGTACGAGAGGAAGCAACTGAACATCGGCGAGGCTCACGCCGACGCGCGGATCAACGGCGTCGCATTCTCGGCGGACGGCACGGCCGTGATCTCGGGCGCAGAACGCGGCGAGGCCAAGCTATGGGATTTGAGCGAAGGCAGGACTCTCCGCGAATTTGTCGGCCGGGTGGACAGCGTCGAGAGGATCGACGTCCGGCCGGACGGACGCGCGCTGGCCGCGGGCAGCGGCCACCTCGACCGGGAGATTTCCGGGTGGTCCCTCGTCGACGGCACAAACATCGGACGGCTCTCGGGCAGCAACCGGATCCGCTCGTTACAGTTCTCTCCATCCTCCGGCGATTTGCTGGCCTATACATTCGACGACCCTGATGCCCTGCCAGCGATATGGAACAGTGCCTCCGAAGCCCGATCCGAACTCGAGTTTCGATCGTATGAGCGTACCTATGCGACTGCCGTCTCCTTCTCGCCGGACGGACGTCAGCTGCTTGCCTACGGCAGGCTATCTCCCGCCCAGCTCTTCGATGTCGAGAGCCGGAGCCCGGCGGGCCTGCCGAGCTTCGAGATCCCTTTTCCTGTCTACCCCTGGCACAGCCGGGCGTTTGATTTCCAGAACTCCGAAGGGGAATGGGTCAGACTGGAAAAAACCTTCAAGTCGCGGCCGGGTCGCCTGTCCACGGCCTGGTCGCCTGACGGCGAGCACATCGCGATGGGCGTCGACAATGAAGACCTAGTGGCAGGTTACGAAGACTACGGCTTCGCCTATGTCTGGCACGTCGGATCGTCGGAGCCGATTGGCAAGATCGGTCCTGCGGGGCGCGGGGTGACGTCCCTGCAGTTCTCTCGGGACGGCCGACAGTTGCTGATATCCAGCGACGGCGGTGCCTCGGTCTGGGATGTCGAGACCGGCGAAAACATAGTCGATCTGGACCACGATGGCACCTATCTGAACATTGCGATATGGATGCCCGACGGGCAGCACGTCGTAACGGGGGGGCGGGATCGTGTCGTGCGGGTCT
>JASFOT010000309.1:0-3512 GCA_050116375.1 Gammaproteobacteria bacterium
ACTGCTGGCCCGTCGCAAGGCTTCCCAGCCAATCGGCCTGCCGAGCTGCGGGTCCGTTTTCCGCAATCCACCCGGAGATCACGCGGCCCGGCTGATCGAATCCGCGGGTCTCAAGGGGCGGCGGATTGGCGGCGCCGAAGTGTCCGAGAAGCACGCCAATTTCATTATCAATGCGGGAGGGGCCTCGGCACTCGATATCGAAAGACTCATCGATTTTGTACGCGACACGGTGGAGCAGGTGCACGGCATCAGGCTGCAGCCGGAAGTCCGTGTCATCGGGGAGGCGGAGTGAGCGGGCCTGATCGCATTATGGTCGACGACCCAGAGGATTTCGGCCGCGTCGCCGTTCTCATGGGAGGCGTGTCCGCGGAGCGGGAGATCTCGCTGATGACCGGCGAGGCAGTCATGACGGCTCTGCAGCGGCGCGGCGTGAACGCGTCATCCATCGACCCGCAGGACGGGCTCGGGGAACTCCTCGGGGGGAGCTTCGACCGTGCCTGGATTGCCTTGCACGGGCGCGTCGGCGAGGACGGTTGTATCCAGGGCCTGCTGGAGGTGCTGAAGCTGCCCTACACCGGCAGCGGCGTGCTGGGCTCCGCCCTGTGCATGGACAAGCTGCGCAGTAAACAGCTCTTCTCGGCCTGCGGTCTCGCGACCCCTGACTTCAGGCTGATGGCGTCGGCCGATGACGCATACCGCATCGTGGAGGAACTGGGCCTGCCCCTGATCGTGAAACCGGCGGGCGAGGGGTCCAGCGTCGGCATGAGCCGGGTCAGCGAGCTTGACGAGCTGGTGCCGGCGTGGCTCGAGGCGGCGCGCTTCGATCCCTGCGTGCTGGTGGAAAAGTGGGTCGAGGGCGGCGAGTACTCGGTGCCGATCCTGCAGGGCGAGGCGCTGCCGATCATCCGCATCGAGACACCACGAGTCTTCTACGACTACGAGGCCAAGTATTTCTCCGACGATACCCGGTATTTCTGCCCTGCCGGTCTCGATCGGGAAACGGAAACAGACTGCATGGCCGCGGCACTGAGGGCCTTCGAGGTGGCGGCCGCATCCGGATGGGGCCGCGTGGATTTCCTGATGGGAGCCGACGGAATCCCCCAGTTCCTGGAAGTCAACACGGTACCCGGCATGACTTCCCACAGTCTCGTGCCAATGGGAGCCCGCCAGGCGGGCATCGATTTCGACGAGCTGGTCTGGCGGGTTCTGGAGACAAGCCTGGTGGAAAGGGGCATGCGTCATGGCCCGTAACCGGAAGCGCCAGAAACGAACCGAGTGGCGGATGCCCGTCACCGACGCGCTCCTCAGGCAGGTCGCCTCGATCGTGGTGCTGGCGGCCGCGGGCGGTGCCGTGCTGTGGGGTCTGGCGACCGCTCTTGACCGTCCCATCCGGGCGGTCACCCTGTCCGGCGAATTCGAAAGAGTCTCGCCCATCAGGGTGGAGGCCGCTCTCGGCGATCTCAGGGGAGTGGGATTTCTTTCCGCGGACCTGGATGCGCTGCAGCGTCGCGTGGCCGAGCTGCCGTGGGTGGACGAGGTCAGGGTGCAGCGACGCTGGCCGGGTGAACTCCAGGTCCTCATTACCGAACAGGTTCCGGCGGCCCTCTGGCGGGATAGCGGTCTCCTGAATGTGAGGGGCGAGCTGTTCCTTCCAGAGACGCGCTGGGATTACGCCGAGCTTCCGGCCCTCTCCGGTCCGGCGGGCAGTGAAGCCGATGTGGCGCGTCGGTACCTCGATATGCGCGGACCGCTGGCCGAGGCGGGTCAGCTGCTGACCGGCCTCAGCCTGGACGACCGGGGCGCCTGGCGGATCGAGCTGGGCAGCGGACTGGAAGTGCGCCTTGGCCGACAGCAGGTCGAGCAGCGCTTCAGGCGATTCGTCGACGTGGTGATCCCCCTGCTTGCGGCTGCTGACCAGGGGGCGGGATACGTCGATATGAGATACAGCCGGGGCTTCGCGATCGCCTGGTCTCCAGCCGGTGAACCGGCCAACAACCAAACCACGGGAATGAATCAAGATGTCTAGGCGACCTGAAAAGAATCTGATCGTGGGGCTCGACATCGGCACCTCGAAGGTTGTCGCCATCGTGGGCGAGGCGCGGGACGACGGCGAGATCGAGGTGATCGGTATCGGCAGTCATCCTTCCCGGGGCCTGAAAAAAGGCGTCGTGGTCAATATCGAATCCACGGTGGCTTCCATACAGCGAGCGGTGGAGGAAGCCGAGCTGATGGCCGGGTGCGAGATCAACAGCGTCTACACCGGTATTGCCGGCAGCCACGTCCGCAGCCTGAATTCCCACGGCATCGTGGCCATCAGCGACAAGGAAGTGAAATCCGACGACGTGGACCGGGTCATCGACGCCGCCAGGGCGGTCGCCATCCCGGCCGACCAGAAAATCATCCATATCCTGCCCCAGGAGTTCCTCATCGATCAGCAGGACGGCATCCGGGAGCCCATCGGCATGTCGGGTGTGCGGCTGGAAGCCAAGGTGCACATGGTCATCGGAGCCGAATCCGCCGCCCAGAACATCGTCAAGTGCGTTCAGAGGTGCGGGCTTCAGGTGGAGGACATCGTTCTGGAGCAGCTGGCCTCCAGCTACTCCGTCCTGACCGAGGACGAGAAGGAACTGGGGGTCTGTCTGGTGGATATCGGAGGCGGAACCACGGATATCGCGGTGTTCGGCGGCGGCGCCATCCGGCACACGTCGGTGATTCCCATCGCGGGCGATCAGGTGACCAACGACATCGCCATTTCGATGCGCACCCCGACCCAGTACGCCGAGGACATCAAGATCCGTTACGCCTGCGCCCTTTCCCAGCTGGCGAATCCCGACGAGACCATCGAGGTTCCCAGCGTCGGGGATCGACCACCGCGGCGACTGGCCCGCCAGACGCTGGCCGAGATCGTGGAGCCCCGCTACGAGGAGCTCTTCAGTCTGGTTCGCGACGAGCTGGCGCGCAGCGGTTTCGAGGAACTGGTTGCCGCCGGAGTCGTGATCACCGGGGGCAGTTCGAAGATGGAGGGGGCCGTCGAGCTGGCAGAGGAAGTCTTTCATCTGCCCGTCCGACTGGGCGTTCCCCAGCATGTGAGCGGACTCGTGGATGTAGTGAGAAATCCGATTCATGCCACCGGCGTGGGCCTGCTGCTGTATGGCAGGGAAGACCATGCCCGCCGGGCGACGGAAACGCCCATGTCCGGTGGAATCAGGGAAATTCTGGACCGCATGAAGGCGTGGTTCCAGGGCAATTTTTGACGATAGAGCTGAAACCTAAAATAGCCAGGAGAGAGGGAAGACCACCATGTTTGAATTAATGGATTCTTTCAGCCAGAACGCCGTGATCAAGGTCCTGGGCGTGGGGGGCGGCGGCGGAAACGCCGTGGCCCACATGCTTGCCTCGGGCATCGAGGGCGTGGATTTCATCTGCGCAAACACCGACGCCCAGGCGCTGAAGAAGACGTCGGTGAAAACGTCGCTGCAGATTGGCTGCAACATCACCAAGGGCCTGGGTGC
>JASFOT010000310.1:0-3508 GCA_050116375.1 Gammaproteobacteria bacterium
TCCTGTCGATGTCCGGCGAGCAGGATCCAGCCGTCCTGTTCCGCCAGCTGCTGCAGCCCGAACCAGGGAGAGTACGCCTCGATCACCGCAGCCGCCTGTTCGGCAAGGATACCGGACAATACCACCCGAGCGCCCCCCGGCAGGGCACGGGCGAAGTTCGGCGCCAGATCCATGAGGGTGCCGGCCAGTATGTTGGAGATCAACAGATCGCAGCCCGGTATTTCACCGTCGGCCGGGGCGGTAAGGACCCGGTCCGCGACCTCGTTCCTGAGAGCGTTGTTCCGCGTGGCCTCCAGGGCCTGCGGATCGATGTCACGAGCGTACACGATTCGGGCGCCCAGCAGGGCCGCGGCGATGGCCAGGATCCCGGAGCCGCAGCCGAAATCCAGCACCCTGAGATTTTCTGGCGGATGCGCGTCGAGCCACTGGAGGCAGAGCGCAGTGGTTTCATGGGTGCCCGTGCCGAATGCCAGACCGGGGTCGAGGGTCAGGATTACTCCGGCCCCGTCATCTTCGGGCGTCAGGCCGGCCGGGCACACCCAGAGATGGCGCCCGAATCGCCGGGGCCGGAAGTGCTTCAGCCATTCCCTTTCCCAGGCCCTGTCGGGGACACGGCTGAGATGGAACCCCCGGCGGGATTTCCAGACGGCGCTTTCCTGCAGCCTCGTCAGGTCCTGCAAAATTTCCGAGTCGAAAAGACCGGTCACCACGACGGTGGGCCAGAGCGGCGTTTCGCCGGGGGCCGGCTCGAGAAGCGGCGAGTCTTCGGCATCCTCCAGCGTGACCGAGGCGGCGCCGGCAGCCTCCATTTCATCGGCGGCCTCCCGGGCCGATGTGCTGTCGATCTGCAGGGACAGCTGCAGCCAGGGCATAGCGATTCCGGCCGCGGTTCTCTAGAGGCCCAGGCGCTTTTCCAGATAATGGATATTCGTGCCGCCGGCCTTGAAGGCGCTGTGGCTGCATATCTCCTGGTGCAGGGGGATATTGGTCTTGATCCCTTCAATGACCATCTCCGACAACGCCTGCTGCATCCTGGCGATCGCCGACGCGCGATTACGCCCGTGAGCGATGATCTTGCCAATCATGGAATCGTAGTAAGGCGGCACCACGTAGCCGCTGTAAATGTGCGTGTCTATTCTGATGCCGGGTCCGCCGGGCGAATGCCACTGATTGATCGGGCCCGGGCAAGGCATGAAATTCGTCGGGTCTTCCGCGGCGATCCTGCATTCCAGGGCGTGTCCGTTGAATTCGATCTCGTCCTGAGTCCATCCGAGACGCTCTCCGGATGCCACCCGGATCTGCTCCAGGACGATGTCCACTCCCGTGATCATCTCCGTGACGGGATGTTCCACCTGGACCCGGGTGTTCATCTCGATGAAGAAAAACTCACCGTCCTGGTACAGGAATTCAAAAGTGCCGGCCCCCAGGTAGCCGATATCCTGGCAGGCTCTCACGCAACGTTCGCCGATGGCCCGGCGCTGTTCTTCCGTGATCCCCGGTGCCGGCGCCTCCTCGATGACTTTCTGGTGCCGCCGCTGCATGGAGCAGTCCCGCTCGCCCAGGTGAATCGCGTTCCCGTGAGCGTCCGCCATCACCTGGAATTCAATATGTCGGGGCCGCTCCAGGAATTTCTCCATGTAAACGGTCTCGTTGCCGAAGGCTGCCATAGCCTCCGACCGGGTCACGGTGATGGCGTTCATGAGGGTCGCCTCGGTGTGCACGACTCGCATCCCGCGGCCGCCACCGCCGCCGGCGGCTTTTATGATGACCGGGTAACCGAGTTCCCTGGCCATTTTGACGTTTTCCTCGATATCGTCGCCCAGCGGACCGTCTGAACCCGGGACACAGGGAATGCCGGCCTTCCGCATGGTCTGGATCGCCGATACCTTGTCTCCCATGAGGCGAATGGTTTCGGATCGAGGACCGATGTAGACGAAACCGCTTTTTTCCACTCGCTCCGCGAAATCCGCATTTTCCGAAAGAAAGCCGTACCCGGGATGGATCGCCATGGCATCCGTGACTTCCGCCGCGCTGATGATCGCCGGCATGTTCAGATAACTGTCGGAGGAGGGCGGCGGGCCAATACAAACGGACTCATCCGCCAGCAATACGTGTTTCTGTGTCCGGTCCGCTTCCGAGTGGACCGCCACCGTCTTGACGCCGAGCTGACGGCAGGCCCGGAGTATTCTCAGGGCGATTTCGCCCCGGTTGGCGATGACGATCTTGTCCAGCATCGGCTCCGGGCCCTATTCGATGATGAAGAGCGGCTGACCGAATTCCACCGGTTCGCCGTTCTCCGCGAGTATGGAAACGACCCGACCCGCCGTGTCCGACTCGATCTGGTTCATCATTTTCATTGCCTCGATGATGCAGAGCGTGTCTCCGACCTGGACTTCACTGCCCATCTGGACAAAGGGTTTTGCTCCGGGGGCCGGCGAGGCGTAAAAGGTCCCGACCATGGGGGCAGTGACGGTCTGTCCGTCCGGAATATCCGGCGGAGCCGGCTCCCGGGCCTCTTCCTGGGCTGCCGGCGCGCCAGTGGTCACGGCGGTCACCTGGGCAGAAGCAGGGGCAGCCGTCATCGGAGGATGCGTTGCCGCGGTCGGATATCGACTGATGCGGACCGCATCCTCGCCCTCCGTGATTTCGATCTCGGAGATTCCCGATTCCTCCAGCAACTCGATCAGCTTCTTGACCTTGCGAATGTCCATGACCTGCCCTACCCCGTTCTGTTGTCTGTTGCGGCGATTCGAACTGCCGCCCGGATGGCCAGTTCATATCCCCCCACGCCCAGGCCGGCCACGATGCCGCGGGCGATGTCCGAGAAAAACGAGTGGTGGCGGAATGACTCCCTGGCATGAGTGTTGCTCAGATGCAGCTCGATGAAGGGGATGGAGACCGCCAGCAGCGCATCTCTGATCGCTACGCTGGTGTGAGTGAATGCCGCCGGATTGATGACGATGCAGTCCACGCCGTCCCGTCCAGCCTGGTGAATGCGGTCAACAATGCTGTGCTCGGCGTTACTCTGAAAGCATTCAAGGCTGGCGCCGAGCTCTGTCGCCAGGCTGGCACATTCGCGCTCGACCTCCGCAAGCGTGGTTCGGCCGTAGGTTTCCGGTTCCCGCTGTCCCAGAAGGTCCAGATTGGGACCGTTGATCAAAAGAATGCTGGCCATCGTCCCGACGCCCGCCCCCTGAACCACAGGCTGCCGAGATTAAAGCTTTCGGGTGATTTTTTCTACATTTCGACGGAGTTCGGACCAGTTTCCCTGCTGGATCAAAGTAGTTCCTTCAGGAACTCGCTGGCCTGCTCCCGGTGAAGTTCGCCCACGTGAACGTGGGTGATCTGGCCTGAAGCGTCCACGAAAGCCGTGAAGGGCAGACCGATCCAGTCCTGCAAAACCGCGTTTCCAAGCTCGACGGCATTTTGCTGGCCGATCAGAACCGGATAGTTGAAGCCGGTATCCGCCGCGTAGTCCTGAACCTCAGCCATGTCGTCAATCGCGATA
>JASFOT010000311.1:0-3468 GCA_050116375.1 Gammaproteobacteria bacterium
ACAAGCACCAGGAAGGGTGCTGATGTCAAAAGACGACGCGGAACTCGAGAGCGTGGCCGCCTTTATGGAATGGGTCGAGCAACGCCATCCCGGCGAGACCGAATTGCATCAGGCCGTGCAGGGGGTTGCGGGGAATGTCCTCGATCTGGCCCGCGACGATCCTGGTTTTCGCAGGCAGCGCGTGCTGCAGCGACTGACGGAACAGGATCGATCCCTTTACTTCCGGGTCGTCTTGGCGGACACGAGGGCCGCGTCAACATCAATCGCGGCGATCGCATTCAGCACTGCAACGCGATCGGCCCCTGCAAGGCCGGCCTGCGATCGCCTCGACAGGGAACTCCGCGACATCATGTCCGTGATCTTCGGGCGCGTCAGGGCCGAAGCCGAAATCGGCGCGCGTCTGAGCTACTGCCGCGGCGCGGATCGGGCGGGATTTCGCCGAGTAGCCGATGCGCTCGTGTGGCTGGGCCTTGCCCGATACCAGCGGGGCGGTCATCGTCGAGCCATACATATCGCGCCGACCCCGCGGGTGAACCGCGAGCGCCCGTCTCACCGCGCGTGATAAAGCGCGTCGGCGCGCTCCATCATTCGCTTCCGCATCGAAGGGTTGGTCTGGGTCGAGGCGAGATATCGATACTGCGCGTAAATCCGTGCTCGCAGACTGTCATTCCACGGCGCCTGGGCCAGCACGCTGTCGAATAACCGGTAGTTTTCTTCCAGGGACAGGCCCTGAAGATACTGCTGAAACGCTTCCAGATAGCGGAATTCCGCGGCAAACGTCTGCCGAAGCTTGTCCGTACTTGTCACATCCGAAGAGAGCTCCGCAAAATAATCGACATACGCCTTGCGCTTTAGTCCCAAGATGAACGCCTGGTTCTCTATCACCTTGTTGACCTTGTCGGCCGCATATTCCCACGGGTGATAGAACTCGTAACGGGGGTAGTCGAGGCTGTTCAGCAGTGCGTCGGCGACGGCGTCACGAATCACGCGCTCATCAGCGACAAAGTGTGGAAGGAGCGCCTCCGGCGACGTCAGCCCGTACGGTGCAAGGCTGGCCAGAGCCTCACGGTTCGCGGCAAACCGTCGCCGGACATCGCCGACGTCTATAGGAACAGGCTGCCTGGAACCGACGAGGACCGAGTTGAACGGCCCCAGTCGTTTTGCCGGCAGGAAATACCAGAGCTGGACATATGGAAAACTGCTGGCGAAGGTATTGAGGATCATCCGGTACTGCCTGGGGGGCAGTGTTGCGGGGACCCATTGAGCCACCAGTCCGCCCGGCGCCAGGTGATCCCGCAGGAGTTCGTAGTAGTCGCGCGAGTAGGAGAAGCCGTTTGACGCGTATTCATCCGCGGTTTTCTCGTCCGCGGAAATCACGTTGTACCGATCCTTCGATATACGGAGAAAATTGCCGATGTCATCGCCCACGATTCGCAACCGCGGGTCGTCGAGTACGTCGTGGTTTTCTTCCCGGAACCACGCGGCACCCTCGATGACGCTCGGTTCGATTTCCACCACCGTGATTTCCCGGAGGTCCTGGTAAAGGGCGCTTTCTCCCGCCAGGATTCCGGAGCCCAGCCCCACGGAAAGCTCGCGGGCGGTATCGTCGATCAGGAGACGGGGGAGGTGGGCCAGCAGAAGCTGTTTGAATTCGGTATTGCCGGTCCCTCCGATCACGATGCCGTCCACGCTCATGCTCTTCTCGCCGGTGACCGGATCCAGATATACCTTTGTAGTGGCGAGGGGTCCCTCCCGGTAATACAGCGTCTGGTCGCGCCGCTGCTCCCCCTGGGACGGGAACTGGAACTGGATGGGAGTCCGGGACATCACCAGCACGCTGGCGGCGAATATCGTCGGCAGGATCAATCTCCAGGCGGGATGACGGGCGGGTCCAAGAAGTCGCATCGCCAGGACCACCATGCCCAGGCCCAGATTGAGCGTCGCCATTGCCAGAATGCCCTTCTGTATGCCCAGCCAGTTGAGCAGGAGCACTCCCGGCAGGATGGCTCCAAGGACATTTCCGGCCGTATTGATGGCGTAGACTTTTCCGACAGAGGCGCCGGTCTCGCTCATCCGGCGCACCGCCAGGTCACCCACCAGGGGAAACGTGGCGCCGATCAATGCGGCGGGTACGATCATCACAAGGAAAGCGATTCCGAAACTGCTCAGGACCAAAGCCTCTGCCTGATCGGCTATCCCGGCGAGTGAGCGGCTCAGGGCCTGGGGGTCATCGAAGGAAAACAGCAGGGGGAGCGCCAGCGCCGAGAAGACGCCGAGCATGACCTGTATCCAGCCGAAGACGGCCACCCGGTCCACGTGCCTGTTGATCGCGAAACGGACCAGGTAACTGCCCAGACCGATCCCGGTGAGAAATGCGCTGAGCATAGTGGTCAGGGCGTAGGTCGAGTTGCCGAGGATGAAGACCAGCGAACGAGTCCAGTAAATCTCGTAAGCGAAAGAAGTGAAGCCCGAGATACCGAGGCCGAGCAGGACGATCTTCAGCGTGACCGGCCCGGGGCCTTCCCGGGCCTCCTGCTCTACCGTGCGCCTGTTTCCGCCGGAGGGCGGGGTCGCCGCGGCCGGTTCCGAGCTCCGGCCAGAGGCAATCCAGGCGAAAAATCCGATGAGAAGGTTGCCGGCCGCTGCGGCGTAAACCGGCAGGTGGAGTCCGAAGGCCCCGATCAGGTAAAACCCGGTCACGAGTACGCCGGTCACGGCGCCGAGCGTGTTGACAGAATAAAGCAAGGCCAGCCTGGCGCCGACCCGTTCCGGCGCGGTGATCAGCAAGCGGCTGAGGACCGGAAGCGTGGCCCCCATCATGACGGTGGGTGCCATGACGAGCAGAAACGCGGCAAGGAAACGAATGGCGGCCAGCAGGGATTCCGATTTCCCGAGTACCCCGTAAAGAGCCGGGTAAACCGCGTCCATGCGCTCCAGCGCCAGGTGAGAGGCAAGGGCCGCCGCAGCGATGCCGATTTCGAGCCAGGCATAAAGCCGCAGCGGATTGCCCCTGCGGTCGGCGAGCCGACCGATGTACCAGCTGCCGAGCGCCATACCCGACATGAAGGCGGCGAGGACGGTGCCGACGGCGACGGCGGTGGACCCGAAAACGTGCGTCATCATCCGGGACCAGACGACCTGGTAGACCAGCGCCAAGGCGCCGGAAAAAAAGAACAGCAGCAGGACGAACGCCAGCGGTGGATCTGGGGTTTTTGGGCGATCCATGCCTGAATGGTAACGGAAAGTCGTCCGTAGCCTTCTCATCCCGGCGGGTCGCGCGACATTGCGTTTCCGCCCGCTGCTGGCGGAAAAGGTCTCTTGCCTTGAGCCGGGCCGACTGAGTAAGGTGGCGGCCTTTCATTGACCTTTCGACCGCCGATGGCAGTTTACCGAGATGGCCCGGGATCCAATCAGCCGAACCTTTGATGAGCAGCTGGCCGGCGCGCAGGGCCTGCACCAGCAGGGACG
>JASFOT010000312.1:0-3464 GCA_050116375.1 Gammaproteobacteria bacterium
GCGGGATGGTGCCAGGGATTTCTGTACGGTCTGGCGGTTCGTGGCCTACGCGAATTTTCCGAGCTGGATGGCGAGATCCGGGAATTTCTCGAGGACATGGTGGAGATCAGCCGGGCCGAACTGGAGGTTGAGGAACTGCCCTCCGAGGCTGACGAGACCGCCTACGCCGAGCTGGTGGAATATGTCCGGGTGGGTGTCCAGCTCATGTACGAGACTGTGAATAGGGGCCGGGCCGTATCTCAGTCCGACCTGATCCATTGAATAACGCCGCCCGTGACGGAGGTCGAAACGGAATATGAGTCCGAAGGAATTTGCCAGAAGACGAAAGCAGCTGATGCGGATGATGGGCGAGGATGCCATTGCCATTCTCCCGGCGGCGCCGGTCAAGATAAGGAACCGGGATGCGGACTACGCCTATCGTCAGGACAGCGATTTCCTTTATATCACCGGTTTCTCCGAGCCCGATTCGGTTGCGGTCCTGATTCCCGGACGACCCCATGGCGAATACATACTGTTCTGCCGCGACCGGGATCCCGTGCGGGAAACCTGGGACGGACGTCGTGCGGGACCGGAGGGCGCGGTCAGGGACTTCGGCGCCGACGATGCGTTTCCCGTGGGAGATATCGATGACATTCTGCCCGGGCTGATCGAACGATCCGACCGGGTGTTCTACACCATGGGCGTCCACCCGGAGTTCGATCAGCGATTGATGGGTTGGGTTAACGGGCTGCGGGCCCAGGTCGGGAAAGGACGCCACACGCCCCACGAGTTCGTGGTGCTCGATCACGTGCTGCATGACATGCGCCTTTACAAGAGCCGGGCTGAAGTCAGCGCCATGAAGCGGGCAGCGAAGATCGCCGGGAAAGCGCATGTCCGCGCGATGAAATTCTGTCGTCCCGGACGACGCGAGTACGAGGTAGAGGCGGAATTCCTGCACGAGTTCAGGCGCAACGGTACCGAGCCGTCCTACCTGCCCATCGTCGGTGGGGGCGAAAACGGCTGTATCCTGCACTACACCGAGAACCGGGACCTTCTGCAGGACGGGGATCTGCTTCTGATCGATGCCGGCTGCGAGGTCGACGGTTATGCATCGGACATCACCCGCACATTTCCGGTCAATGGAAAATTCTCCCATGCACAGCGGCAGATTTATGATCTGGTCCTGCAGGCGCAGATCGCTGCTATCAATCAGATCAAGCCGGGCAAGCATTGCAAGGAGGCGCATCACGCGGCGGTCCGGACCATCACCCGTGGTCTGGTGAAGCTTGGACTTCTGAAGGGCAAGGTGCCTTCGCTGATCAAATCGGAAGCGTACAAGCGATTCTTCATGCATGGCACCGGTCACTGGCTGGGTCTGGACGTCCACGATGTGGGCGATTACAAAGTGGGAGACGAGTGGCGCGTGCTGGAGCCGGGCATGGTGATGACTGTAGAGCCGGGGATCTACATCCCCGCCGGCAGCAAGGGCGTCGCGAAGAAATGGTGGGGCATCGGCGTTCGCATCGAGGATGATGTGCTGGTCACCAAGGGCGGCCATGAGATCCTCAGCAAGGACGTGCCAAAGAAGCCCGACGAGATAGAGCAGCTCATGCAGGCTGCCTGAATATCAGGGTCTTGAGCCGGACTTTCGACATCGTGATCGTGGGGGGCGGGATGGTTGGCGCCTCGCTGGCGGCGGCCCTGGCGCCCCTGCCGCTCAGAATCGCAGTGGTGGAGGCCTGGTCGCCGTCAAGCTCTGCCCAGCCCAGCTACGATGACCGATCCACGGCCGTATCCGAGGGCAGCCGCCGCATCTTCGACACAGTCGGTTGTTGGGGTGCGATCGAGCCGGAAGCCACGGCGATCCGGCGCATCCACGTTTCGGACAGGGGGCAATTCGGGTTTGCCCGACTGGATTGCCGTGACTATGACGTGCCGGCCCTGGGTTACGTCGTGGAAAACCGGTGTCTCGGTGCCGCGCTGTGGAAGATCCTCCGTAAACACGACAGGATTTCGACGATCTGCCCGGCGCGTCTCGGGTCTCTGGAAATCGACGCGGATGGGGCTGCCCTGGAAATCAGGCACGACGGTGGTGAATCCGAGTCGCTGCGTGCCGCGCTGGTGGTCGGTGCCGATGGTGCTCAGTCCGTGGTCAGGGCCAGCCTTGGTCTGGGTGAGGTCACCTGGGAATATGGCCAAGAGGCCCTGATCGCGAACGTTTCGATTTCGCGATTTCACGAGAACGAGGCCTACGAGCGATTCACGGAAACCGGTCCGCTGGCGTTGTTGCCCATGACCGGCGATCGCTGTTCACTGGTGTGGACCCTGGATCCCGAGCGAGCTGCGGCCCTTGCCGAAAACGAAGAAGGCGCCTTCCTGTCCGAGCTTCAGACGGCCTTCGGTTTCCGGTTGGGGCGTTTTACCCGGGTCGGTCGCCGCGCGCGCTATCCATTGCGCCTGATTCGGGCCCGACGCCAGTCCGACCTCCGGGTGGTGCTGATCGGGAACGCCGCGCATTCGATTCACCCGGTCGCCGGTCAGGGGTTCAACCTTGGGCTCAGGGATGTGGCGGCGCTGGCCGACGTGATTGCCGATGCGGTCGGGGCAGGGACAGACCCCGGGGCGGCCTCCGTCCTTGAAGCCTACGCGGAATGGAGGGCGGCGGATCAGCGCAGAGTTGCCGCCATGACCGACTCCCTGGCCCGACTCTTTACCAACCCCCTGGCGCCCGTCGGGGCGGCGCGGCGGCTGGGTTTGCTGGGCCTGGATCTGGTCCCTGCCCCGAAGAAGGCTCTCGCCCGTCAGGCCATGGGTATTCGTGGTCGGCTACCGCGGCTTGCCCGAGGCATACCCCTGTCGTGAGCAGAGAGGCGGAGATCGTCGTGATCGGCGCCGGCATGGTCGGCGCGGCGTTCGCCTGCCTGCTGGCGGAACAGGGAGACGAGATATCCATTGCGGTGCTGGACATCCGCGAGCCTGCGATATTCGATGCCGGTGCGGACTATGGGCCCCGTGTCTCCGCCATCTCCCGCGCGTCATCGAGCATTCTGAAGGCCGCGGGCGTCTGGAAGACAATTCTTGCTGCCCGCGCAAGCCCTTACCGGGAGATGTGCGTTTGGGATAGCGGACATCGGATCGGCGCCCCCGGAACCGTGCGCTTCGACGCGGCGGACATCGGTGAAGCGGAGCTCGGTCACATTGTGGAGAACGACCTGATCCAGCATGCGCTGATCGAGAGGCTCAAGCATCTTGACTGCGTCAGCCTGGTCTGCCCCGCGAGAGCCGCCGAAATCCAGGCGACAGGGCGCCGGGCTTCGATCAGCCTGGAAGACGGATCCACCCTTCGCGCAAGACTGGTGGTGGGTGCGGACGGAACGGGTTCGCCCACGCGGGAGATGCTGGGTATCGAAACCCGCTGCCAGCCCTATGACCAGACCGCTGTTGTCTGTCATGTCAGCACTGAGCGGTCGCATCTGCAGACTGCG
>JASFOT010000313.1:0-3463 GCA_050116375.1 Gammaproteobacteria bacterium
GACGCAGTCACGATGCTGGAGGCAATGCTGCCCGGGCTCGCCGATGCCCAGGCCCGGTCCCAGGCTCTGTTTGTGCTGGCTCACGCCCTCGACGACCTTGGTCAAAGCGACCGGGCTTTTTCGGCCGTCGCTGACGCCAACGCCCTGAAGCCACGGGATTTCGACGCGGCAGCGCACCGTGGCCGGCTCCGTGGTATTGCCGCTGCCTGGACTCGTGAGGCGCTGGACAGGCTCCAGGGTTGGGGCAGTTCTTCCGCGCGGCCCGTTTTTATCGTCGGCATGCCACGCTCGGGCACGTCCCTCGTGGAGCAGATCCTGTCCCGGCATCCCGGTGTCCGGGTCTGCGGAGAACTCGGGGCTGTCGGCATCCTGGCAGGCCAGTGGCAGGACGATTCGGGCGTGGTCCGGCCGGGTGATCTGACGCCAGAGGGCCTGAGGGCGGCGGCGGAGGCGTATCTGGATCAGGCAGGGGCCGGCGGCCCGGACCGGTTCACCGACAAGATGCCGGCGAATTTCCTGCATCTCGGGCTCATTCAGGCGATGCTGCCGGGATCCCGGGTCATTCACTGCAGCCGCGATCCTCTCGACACCTGTCTGTCCTGCTACTTCCAGGACTTCAGCGCTCTGGGGCTGTCCTGGTCCTGCCGGCTCGAGGATATCGCCGCCTATTACCTGGGCTACCGCGAACTGATGGAGCACTGGCGAGCCACCATCGATCTGCCACTGCTCGAGCTTCGTTACGAGGACCTGGTGGCCGGGCTGGAAGCTCAGGTGCACAGAGTGCTGGACTTCCTGGAGCTGCCCTGGGACCCGGCATGCCTGTCGTTTCAGGACAGCGAGCGAGCGGTGATCACTGCCAGCTCCGATCAGGTCAGGCGCGGCCTCTACAAAAGCGCCGTCGGGCGACACCGGGCCTATCGACAGCACCTGGGTCCGCTATTGCGAGTTCTCGAGGGAGCCGGCGATGGGCAGTAAGAGCCCCGCCCGGTGGCTGGAGCAGGGTCGTCGGCATCATCGTGCGGGCAGGCTGGAAGAGGCCCTCGAGGCCTACCGGCGTTGCCTTGAGCACTCGCCGCGCCAGCCCCAGGTGCTGATCCTGACGGCCATGGCCGCATCCCAGGCCGGCCGGCTGGAGGACGCCGAGGGATATGCCCGCCGGGCGGTGGCTTCCCGGGACGACCCGGCGGCCCGGATGACACTGGGCCGGGTACTGTTGCAGGCCGGCAACCTGGAAGATGCCCTGGACTGCTTCCGCCGCGTGGCCAAGGATTCCGCCATGGCTCCGGACGCCGGCTTCCACGCCGGCCAGGTTCTCCATCGCCTGGGCCGCCGGAAAGAAGCGGCGGAGATGCTTGAGGCCGCTGTCCGGCTGCGGCCCGATCACGCGCCGGCCTGGAATCAGCTTGGCGTGGTCCGGATGGCGCTGGGACAGACCGGGCCGGCCTGTCAGGCGTTCCGGAAAAGCCTGGAGTTCAGGTCACGGGATCCCGGCACGCTGGTCAATCTGGCTTCCGCCTGTCTCCGGCTGGGAGACCATGCCGCCGCCATGAGGGCCCTCGATACTGCCCGGGAGGGCAATCCCGACTCGCCCGGGGTCCTGCCGGTCCTGGCGGCGGTGGAGAGAAGCCTGGGTCGACTGCCCGAGGCGCTGGACGCCTGGGAGAAAAGCGTGCAGCTCGAGCCCGTCAACGCGAATAACTGGGCGGGGCTGGGGTCTGCCCGCCAGGCGTCCGGAGACCTGGCGGGCGCGGAGGCCGCGTATCGCCGTGCGCTGGAGGTCGATCCCCAAAACAGCGACGCTATCGCGGGCATGGCGGAATGGCTCGACTGGCGGGGCCGATGCGAATCCGGCCTTGAGATGCTGGAGCAGGTCCCTGACGACCGACGCAGCCCGGGGATCGAGCTGGTAGCGGGTCGGCTGCTAAATCGCCTGGGCGACGTGGCCGAAGCGAAGCGCAGGCTCGAAGCGGCGATACCGGCGGCGGTCACGGATGCCCCTTTGCGTCGCCAGTTTGCCTTTTCCCTGGGCGAGGCCTGCGATCGGCTCGACGAGGTCGACGATGCCTGGCGGTGGTACATGGAGGGCAACGGCCTGACGCCGGCGGAATTCGATCCGGTTGCTCATCGGCGCTGGCTGGACCGACTGCTCGACCTGGCGCCGTCCTCGCGAACCGATTCCCGGGGCCGCGGGATCGTTTTCATCGTAGGGATGCCGCGCTCCGGCACCACCCTTGTCGAACAGATCCTGGCTGCCCATCCGGATGTGGCGGCCGCGGGGGAGCTGCCGTTCCTGGGCCGTCTGGTACAGGATCTTGTGTCGGAGCAGGCGAACGGGGGCTCGGCAGCGGGCGTGGCGCCGGATATCGGCTCGAGCTACCTGGAACGCGTTGCCGAGCTGAAGGGTTCCGCGCTGGTGATGACCGACAAGATGCCGCTGAATTACCAGTACCTGGCGATCATCCGGGCCACGCTCCCCGGTGCGAAGGTCGTTCACTGTCGGCGCGATCTCCGCGATACGGCCCTGTCCTGCCTGTTTACCGATTTCATCGACCCGGCCCTGGGATTCGCGACCCGGCTGGACTGGCTGGCGGATTATATGCTCGCCTACCGGGAGTTCATGGACGCCTTGTCCGCTCTCCTGCCCGATCATTTCCTGATGAACCTGGATTACGAATCACTGGTGGCGGAGCCAGAACCGGAAATCAGGCGGCTCCTGGCATTCGTCGGTCTTGCCTGGCATCCGGGCTGCGTCGGCTTCCACGACCACGACAGGTTTGCGGGCACCGCCAGTCATGCCCAGGTGCGGCAGCCCCTTTACCGGACCTCGGTGGGACGCTGGCGCCGCTACGCCCGCCAGATGGAAGTCCTGCTGGAGCGTATCGGGCCGATCGACTAGTCGATGGGGACGCCCAGGGCCTCGATGAGGGGCTCGAGGTGGGCCTCGTAATTGCGCCAGCGGCCGGCGGAGCGGGCAAAAATAGGCTGGCGTACCTGCCAGCGGCTCAGGGTTGTGACAGGCGCCGGGTTCCGGTGGAAATCCAGGCAATCGGCAGACCAGCTCAGGCCGCAGTAGGCCAGCAGTCGTCTCGCGGTGGCTTCCAGGTCTCCCGTCAGGGCTTCGTAGCGGGCGGTGAAGACACCGGACCCCGGGCCCAGCCACGCCTCTGTCAGTTTCCGGTAGCCCTGCCAGTAGGCCGCGATGTCGGCGAAGTCATTGGCGTAGAAATTCCCGGTGGGGAAATCCTGGAAATAGATCGAAAGGCAGGTGTCCACGGGATCCCTGACCGCGTGAACAATCCTGGCTTCCGGGAATAGCCGCCGGATCAGCGGCAGGTGGCGGAAATTGCCCGGGAATTTGTTGGTCACATACCGGGCGCCCGTGGCGCCAAGGCGTTCCAGGTAGGCGGCCCGAAGACCTTCCTCGTCGTCCACGACATGGCTTTCGAAGAAGGCCAGTTCCCCG
>JASFOT010000314.1:0-3450 GCA_050116375.1 Gammaproteobacteria bacterium
GGGTGGTGGAGATGCTCTACCAGGCCCGGCAGGGCTCGGAGCCGGCCCGGCGACTGGCCGAGCTCATGGACTCGGATATCGACGCCATGCGGCTCGATAAAGAAGACAGCCGGGGGCTGTAACCGCCTTCCTCAGCCCCCCTCTTCCGGGAGATCGGGCGGTTCGCTGCCGCAGCTGACGCTCATTCCCTCGGCCGCGCCCACACCTTTACAGGTGGCCTTCGAATCCGAGGCACAGACACCGTACTGGACGCAGTACTGGAATCCCGCGCGCCCTTTAGCCCAGCAGCAGCGAAGAAAGAGTTCCCGGGTGTCCGCTTCGGCGATGGCCTCGGTCAGCGCATTGCCGGCCGCGTCTGCGTTCTCATCGCCGAGCCCGGGCGTCGTGACCAAGACGAGGCCGGCGGTCAGAAACAAAATCCATTGTCTGGCCATGATGAACTCCATGGGGTGATGATTGGCGTCGGTGGCGGCCGGTGAACGTCTGCCGCGCCCGGCCGGGGATGGCTTACCCCTCACTGCAGCTTGTAGAGCACCTTCTCCCGCTCCGCGGGGTCGCTCAGGCTGTAACGGAACCCGATGCTGAACATGGTGACGTCGTAATCCGGGCTGTTGCCGCCCCAGGTCAGCACATTGGCAATGGTGTCCGGCTCGACCCCGTCCAGGGCCCAGTCGTCGCTGTCGTAGTCCTCGTAAAGAACGCCCGCCCGGAAACGGATCCGGTTGGTGTAGTCGTAGGTCACGCCCAGCGTCACCCGGTTCAGCTCCGTGTTCAGCTCTGGAAACTCGTCCCTGCGTCCGCTGTTGCGGATTTCGATGTCGCCCTCGGACTTGGCGTAGACGTAATCCAGCTCCAGGCCCCACTTGCCGAGACCCGACCACCGCATACCGACGCTCGCCGTGTCGAAGTCGTCCTTGTTCTTGCCTTCCCAGTTGGGCGGCGCCGTGTTCGGATTCACGTTGCTGGCGGCCCCGGACTGGGACGACTTGATGGACTCGCTGCCGAAAGAACCGTAAAAACTCAGGTTGCGGCGCAAGGCGTAACTGACGTCCGCCAGGTATACGTCCCGGTCGCCGCTGGTCAGCCCGACGGCGGAATTGTCGTAATCGTCGCTCCAGGTCTCCAGCTTGAAGCCGAGACTCAGACGGTCCGTGGGCTGGCTGGTGAACCTGACCTCCACACCGTCCCGGTCGCGGTCCGCCATGTTGTATTTGCGCATGAGGGGGTTCTGGTCCAGCTTGAGGTAATCCACCTGCTGGTAGTTCCCGTCGATGTCCCGATCGGCCGTCTCGCCGCGAATGTCCACGTTGACGAGCCCGACGCTCAGCCGGACCTTGGCCCAGAGGGCATCCTCCTCGTTCTCGTCCACTTCCTGCTCGTCCCGCTCGATGGTGTCGCGGCTGACGCCCAGGGACGTCTTGATGGCGCTGTTGAAGCGATAATCGGCAAACAGGTCGATGTCCTTGCGGGTGTAGCTGTAAAGCAGGTTCTCCTGGGGCGCGCCGCCCGGATACAGGTCTGCCGCCACCCAGTCGTAGATCTCCCGTGAACTCTTGTTGTCCCGGTCGTCGTAGCGGTATTCGCCGGTCAGCCTGAGCCGGGACCAGGGATTGGAAGTGACCCGCACGTTGGCGTGGGTCGTATCGATCTTGCCGTCGTAGGAACTGCGCGGCAGCGGCCCGGTGGGGATGGCCGCGTTGATGGTATAGGGCAGGAAATCGTCATCCTGGGTGGACTCGCCTGTGGAGAAGGACGCCGAAGCCGTGGTGTGGCTGAACAGGCGGAAGCTGCCCGCCAGGTTGACGTTATAGGCCTTGTTATCCGGCGCTCCCGCCATGCGTCCCAGGTCCGGGCCGGTGAAGGCGTTTTCCCAGGTGTGGGACAGGTTCTTGTTGCTGAACCAGGAGCCGTAGAACCCGCCGCGAACCTGCCACCGATTCCCGGCATAGGTGATGCCCGCATCCACCTCGTGGGTGTCGTAGTCCAGGGGCTTGGTCAACTCCGTCGCGTTCGCCAGGAACGTACCCCAGGTGGCGCCCTGGCCCTGCTTGGTCTGGTAGCGCCAGTCGGCGTCCAGGAACAGGTTGGGCGTGAACAGGAATTCGCCCCCGGCCCCGAAGGTTTCCCGGTCCCACTTGATGTCGAAGGACCGCAGGTCGCTGTCCAGGGTGGTCATGCCGCCGGTAGTGCCGCCCCGGACCCAGCCGTCGGGCAGCGTCTGGGGCGTCCCGTCCAGGTTGTCATAAACGGTCTCGGTGCCCTCGCCCTTTCGCACCGGCAGGAAATCCACGAGGAAGTCGGTGGACCATCGTCCCTGCTTGCCGCCCCCGAAGGTCAGTTCGAAGGAATCCGTGTTGTAGCCAAAGGCGTCCACGTAGGCCGTGTACCCGGAGTCTCCCCAGTACCGAACGTCCTGGACACCGAAGCCGCTATACACCGTGTCGTCGTCGTAGCCGGTGTAATTGCCGAAGGTATTCTCGGCGTCCGACACGGTTTTCGCGCCCACCGCCACGTCGCCCGAAAGGCCCCGGGAGAAGGGGCACAACTCACATTTCCACTTGGAGGTGTCCACCTCCGCCGCCACCCCCGGCGACCAGAGCGACAGGCAGACCCCGGCCACTGCCAGGGCATGAAGGGTGCGTCGAACGATGGTGGCTGAAATCATCTTCTCCACTCTCCTCGACTAGCGGCTGAGGTTGACGCCGGACGGGTGGTTGGACCCGTGGACCTGGCTGTGACAGTTCAGGCAGCTGCCGCCCAGCAGATAGCTGCTGGGATTGCCGTCCGCCAGGCCGCCGGGACCGTAGGCCACGCTGGGGTGTCCCGCCTGGGAATGACAGGACTGGCACAGCAGGGGCGGCCGCTGGGTCAGCAGCGCCGGATGCACGGAGCCGTGGGGACGATGGCAGTAGCCGCAGTCCTCGGTCACCGGCGCGTGCTCCCACAGCAGCGGACCGCGCTTGTCCTGGTGACAGGTGTAGCAGGTCTCGTTGGTGGTGTTGCGAACCAGCAGGTGATCGGCCGCCGATCCGTGGGGCGCATGACAGGCAGTACAGGCCATGCGGCGATCGGCAATGGGATGGACGTAGGGCTTGTTCTCGTCGGCCTTCTGCTCGATGTGGCACTCGTAGCAGACCATGGCCTGGAGATTGGTCTTGAGCACCGGGTCCGTTGCCGCATGGGGGTTGTGGCATTCGCCGCAGTTCACGTCCTCCACGTCGTGGGTGCTGCCCGCCCACTGCAGGCCCACGTGCTTGTCGTGACATGTCAGGCACATCTGGCTGTGCTCGGCATCGCTGGCCGTGCTCTCATGACCCCAATAGGGCATGGACGCCCGGCGCTCGCCCCGTTTCGGAAGCTTGACATGAGCCCCGCCGGGGCCGTGGCAAGCCTCGCACTGGAGCTGTCCCGCGCCGAAGGGAGAACGGGAATCGGAGGGCTGCCCGTGGG
>JASFOT010000315.1:0-3449 GCA_050116375.1 Gammaproteobacteria bacterium
CGTGGAGGGCGTCGTGGACCGGCAGGCGGTCCGCCTCAAACTCGACGCGCTGGGCGGCTCTCCTGACGATATCGGACCGGAGCCCTCGGGGGACGCATGATCCGCCTGGCGCTTACGCTGTTCGCCAGCCTGCTGCTGGCCGGCTGCTCCATCTTCGGTGACGACGACGAACCGATCGATCCGCCGGCGGAGCTGACGGACTTCGAGGAAGCTTTCAGGGTTTCCCGCGTCTGGGAGATCCGCATCGGCGGCGGGACCGAGTTCCTGATGCTGGCCCTGTCGCCGGCGGTGGACGGGGGGCGGATCTATGCCGGGGCCTACGACGGCCGGGTTATCGCCGTGGACGCGGAATCCGGTCGGCGGGTCTGGGCGGTGGACACGGATTCGGAATTGTCCGCCGGCCCCGCGGTCGGCGAGGGCCTGGTCGTGTTCGGGACCACCGACGGACAGGTGATCGCCCTGGACGCCCTGGAGGGCAGCGGTCGCTGGAAGGTGACCCTCAGCGGAGAAGTGCTCGCCCGGCCCGCGGTCGGGAACGGAATGGTCATCGTCCGGACGGTGGACGGTTACCTGCGGGCCCTGGATGCCGCGGACGGCAGCGAGTTCTGGAACGTGGAGCAGCAGGTTCCGAGGCTGTCCCTGCGCGGCAACTCGGCGCCGGCCATCGTGGGCTCGGCGGTGATTGCGGGATTCGACAACGGCCGGATCGCCGCCTACGACCTGGATGACGGCGACATCCGCTGGGAGAACGTGATTGCGCCGCCCAGCGGCAGGACAGAAATGGACCGGCTCGCCGACGTGGATTCCTCCATCGTCGTCGTCGGCCAGGACGTTTACGTCAGCAGCTACAACGGCCGGGTCGCCAGCCTGGCGGCGGAGTCCGGCCAGGTCCTCTGGTCCCAGGACGTGCCCAGCTACGAGACCCTGGGTATTGACTGGACGGCGCTGTACGCCGCCGGCCAGACCGGTGACATCGTGGCCCTCAGTCGCAGCAGCGGGGCCGTCCTCTGGACGCAGGAGGGCCTGCACATGCGCCAGCCCACCACGCCGACGCCCCACGAGAGTTCGGTGGTGGTGGGGGACTTCGAGGGATATGTGCACTGGCTCAACGCCGTCACCGGGGAGTTCGAGGCCAGGGCTCGCGTGGATAACGCGCCGGTGGTCGGACAGCCCGTGACGGCCGGGGAGCTGGTGTACGTCCAGACCGAGTCCGGGCGGCTCGCCGCCTATCGGGCCAGGCGCCCGGCCTCGGACTGACCCGGAAAGGGGCCCCTGTGCTGCCCGTCATCGCCCTGGTGGGAAGGCCGAATGTCGGCAAGTCCACCCTGTTCAACTATCTCACCCGCTCCAGGGACGCCCTGGTCGCCGACCTGCCGGGCCTGACCCGCGACCGCCGGTACGGCTACGGTCGCGTGGGCGGAGGCCGCTATATCGTCGTGGACACGGGCGGCCTGGCGGGAGAGACCGGCGGACTCGAGGGCCTGATGGCCCGGCAGACCCTTCTCGCCCTGGATGAAAGCGACCTGGTGTTTTTTCTGGTCGACGCCCGCGAGGGACTGACGGCGGCGGACGAGGAAGTGGCCCGCCTGCTCCGTGAACGGGGCGCCACCGTGCGGCTGATCGTCAACAAGGCCGAAGGTCTGGAGTCGGGGCTGGCCGCTGCCGATTTCTTCGGCCTGGGCTTCGGGCAGCCATCCGTCATCTCCGCCGCCCACGGCGATCGCGTGGGCGATCTCATGGAGGAGGCGCTGGCCGGCTTCCCGGAAGCCGAAGAAGCGCCGCCCGAGGAAGACGTGACGCGGGTGGCGGTCATCGGCCGCCCCAATGTGGGGAAGTCCACGCTGATCAACCGCATGATCGGGGAGGAGCGGGTGCTGGCCTTCGATCTGCCCGGCACCACCCGCGACAGCGTCGACGTGCCCTTCGAGCGCGACGGCCGCCATTACGTGCTGGTGGATACGGCGGGTATCCGGCGCCGCAGCCGGATCGACCAGGCCATCGAGAAATTCAGCGTCATCAAGGCCCTGCAGGCCATCGACTCGGCCCAGGTGGTGATCGCCGTGCTGGATGCCGCCGAGGGCGTGACGGAGCAGGACGCGAGCCTGCTGGGCCTGGCGGTGCAGCGCGGAAGGGCCATGGTGATCGCCGTCAACAAGTGGGACGGGCTGGACCCGGATCAGCGCGAGACGGTCCGGCGCCAGATCGACCTGCGTCTGCCGTTCGTGGATTTCGCGCCGATCCATTTCATCTCCGCCCTGCACGGCTCCGGGGTGGGCAATCTCCTGGGGGACGTGGATGCCGCCAAAGAAGCGGCCTTCCGTGACATGCCCACCGCCGCGCTCACCCAGGCGCTGGAAGAAGCCGTGATGGCCCACGCCCCGCCCACGGTGCGGGGCCGGCGCATCAAGCTGCGTTACGCGCACCAGGGCGGCCGGAATCCGCCGACGGTGGTCATCCACGGGACCCAGGCGGAGCGCCTGCCCGGTCCCTACCGCCGTTATCTGATCAATACCTTCCGCAGGGTCTTCGGGCTGGCGGGAACCCCGGTGCGCATCGAGCTGCGATCCCCGGAAAATCCCTACGCGGGCAGACGCAGGAAACTGACCCCCCGCCAGGAGCGGGACCGGAAGCGCCGCAAGCAACTGGGCAAGGGAAAGAAACGCTAGCGCGGCTGGCAATCCGCCGGCGTATCCCGGAAAATTGACGTTTCGCCCCGGGACGGTCCCGTAAGCCCATGTTTTCTGCACGGAAAATCATACATCTCGAAAGCGAGTTCCAGATGCACCGTGGCGGCAGCCTGCCGGCGGTGGACCTGGCCTACGAGACCTGGGGCAGGCTCTCCCCGGACAAGGACAACGCCGTGCTCCTGTTCACCGGCCTGTCCCCCTCGGCCCATGCCGCCTCTTCGGCGGAGGACCCCTCGCCGGGCTGGTGGGAGGAGATGGTCGGTCCGGGCCGGCCCATCGACACCCGGCGCTACTTCGTCGTCTGCGTCAACTCCCTGGGCAGCTGCTTCGGCAGTACCGGTCCGGCGTCCATCAACCCGGCCACCGGCAAACCCTGGCGCCTGGACTTCCCGGTGCTGTCCATCGAGGACATCGCCACGGCAGGCTACGAGGTGGTCAAGTCGCTGGGCGTCCTGCGCCTGCACAGCGTGGTGGGCGCCTCCATGGGCGGCATGTCGGCGCTGGCCTTCTGCACGCTCTATCCCAAGGCCGCCGACGGCCTGGTCACCATCTCCTCCGCCGCCCGGGCGGAGCCCTTCGCCATCGCCATGCGATCCCTGCAGCGGGAAATCATCCGCTCGGACCCCAGGTGGAACGGCGGCGATTACGAGCCGGAAGATCCGCCCATCCGGGGAATGCAGCTGGCCCGCAAGCTGGGGATGATCAGCTATCGATCCGCCGAGGAATGGGCCATGCGTTTCGGCCGCGAGCGCACCGGCGCGG
>JASFOT010000316.1:0-3445 GCA_050116375.1 Gammaproteobacteria bacterium
AACACGTGCGCATCGACTCGTTCACGATTTCTCTGCTGGCCGCATTTCTGCTGCAGGTCCTGCTCAAGCTGACGCTTGCATTCGAGCACCGGGTCGGAGCGTATTTCAGCTCCAAAACGGGGGCTTTTGCCAAATTTCTTCGTTTCTTCTGCGCCTGGCTCATCCTTTTCGGATCCAAGTTCTTGATACTGGCCCTGGTCGATCTGGCGTTCGGCGACGAGGTCACCTTCGGCGGACCGTTTCACGGGGTCGCCATATTCATTGCAGTAGTCTTCGCAATGCTGGTGGCCGAAGAAGCAATGGTTCGTCTGTACCACCGGCTCGCGTGAGGACAGAAGAGAGGGCCAGCTGAACGCTGGCCCAAACCTATCTATGCCCAAACGTCAGGTGACGGCTGACCGTAAGCTCACTCGGGGAGCGTGTCTCCCGAACCGCCCATTTCGGCAGGGAAATCCTTTAGCTTTGGCAACCCGTCCTTGATTCTGAGCACCGCGGACTCGTAGTTCACGTGCAGTCCGGGCTCGAATTCGAGGTCGGGCAGAATGGCCGCGTACACGTCTGTGAACTTACCCGCCGGATGATCGGTCATCACGTGGCCACCGCACTTGGAGCAGTACTGGCGATGGCTCGCCTCGGTCTTGTTGTAGCTCCTCAGGTACTCCTGTCCGCGGGTCACTTCCACCGCCTCTGGCTGCCACAGGGTGAAGGCGTTAACCGGTCCCGCACTCCAGGCCCGGCAGTCCTTGCAGTGGCAATATCCCATGGCGAACGGGGCGCCCGTCGCGGTGATATGGACGGCACCGCAGAAGCAGCTTCCCTGGTATTTCCTTGGCTCGTTTGACGACATGATGATCTCCCCCACTCTTTATTTCGCCTCGCCGGCAGTATAGACCTTCCGTTTCCCGGCGTGCCATCCGCCGGGACGTACCGCTTGTCGTCGAGCCTTAATCTTGTGGGGGCTCTGGTTTATCGGGCCGGCTGTGCTGCAGACTGAAGCTCCGCGAGCCAGGCCGGGTAGGAAAGGGAACAGGCGGCGGGCAGAGGCATAGGCGGCGGATCCTGAAAAAAATATTCCGCCGCCCTGTCCAGGTTGCCGAGCGTCGATTCCGGCTCGCCGAATGACTCCAGTGAAAGACTCCACCAGGGTTCGGCCCTCTCCCACTCCACCAGCTCCAGGGGAAGAAATCCTTCACCACTCGAGATCACGTCGACCGCAGTCAGCTCGACGTGACAACCCGGCACAACCTGAGCCGCGATCGCCGGCATTTCTTTTACGTCGCTATTTTCCAGCGAGAACCTTCGAAGACACCGCTTCTTTCTTACGAGTATCCAGCGATCATCGGGATTGGCCACAAGCTCCCTGAGCCCCAGCTCGCTCCCGCTACTCGATGACCACTTGACCCAGGTCTCCCGGAAACCCGTCACCGCGTCCGCGAAGTTGCGTTCTTCCGCGCTGCCGATCAGCGCCTTGAGTTCCAGCCTCCCATTCCTGATCTTCACCCCGAGGGTACGGCAGGAGGGAATCTCCAGGTAATGGTCCGTTCGCTCAGGCTCGAATCGATCGGCGTCTTGCGCGCCGAACCACGAAGCGATCTTCTCCGGTATCCCGCCGCGGAAGAACCATCGGGTTTCGCCGCTGTAATACACACCCGCCTGCCTGTCGCTCAGGAAAAACTGATAGGTCGAAACCGCGCCAAAAAGCCGCCTCTCCCCTCCGTGCCGGGGAATATATGCCGGTCAATCCCGATCCAGAAGTCCGAAGTTACTTCTTGCTCGCGGCTTTCTTTCGTGGGGTCGTCTTCTTTTTTGCCGACGACCTGCGAACTGCAGATTTCTTGGCGGCTGTTTTCCGCCTGGCCGTGGATTTTTTCTTTGCGGCAGGTTTCTTCGTCGCCGACGATTTTTTCTTCGCCGCAGACTTCTTTCCGGTCGTCTTCCTGGCCGCATTCCGTTTTCGGGTTTCAGCAGCCTTCTGTGCCGCTATTCGGCGTTTCACGCCTGCCACATCATCCTTGACTTCCTCTTCCACAGCGGCCGCCGTTCGTGCCACCGCTTTACCTGCGCTGGCGACCTTGGCCTTTACCGTCGGTATCTCCTTTTTGATCCGACGCCCGATATCCTTGGCGCCCTCCTCCAGGGTCCTCTCCACAGCGGCGAGTTTCTGTTTCAGAGAAGTTTTCTTCTTCGAGATTTTCTTTTTCACACTCGACTTCTTGGCCGATGCCTTTCTGGTTGCCATTGGAGTCTCCTGTTGGGCCTGTCCCCAATAGCTGTATAGCTCAAAATCCAGGCTTCTGCAGAGGGGCGTTCCGGCACTGGCCGACGCCCGGCCTGACAGGCTTCGCTATTGAATCGAGGCCGGGCTCCTGCCGCAGGGTCCCTGCTTCAGCCGCCCGAGGCGAAACTGAGGGCTCGAACCATTCAGGACGGGTTTAACCCCAGGGAGTTTCTCCCCGGTCGCTTTCGATCATCGGGATCGGGACCGCGGTCCCGGAGCGGCGTCAGTGCTTGACCACCCTGTCGATGATCTGGTGGACTTCCTTCTCGAGCCGAGCCGACGGCGTGACCACCACGTCCCTGCCGTGCACGGTGGCGCAGAAACGATCGACGTCGGAATTGCGCTCGTATGCTTCGCGCAACTGATCGACGAGCTTCTCGATTTCCAGGGGCTTCAGACCATGCTCCTCGACCAGCGTATTCAGGCCACTCACCTTCCCGTCATGGATCCATGCCAGGCCGAAATTTTTCGGCGGTTTGCCAATGAACACGTAGGCAGCATGCTCGGAAGGCACGACCTCCAGCTGATCCTTTACCTGCCCGGCCAGTTCGTCCAGCTCGTTCTCAACCTCCGCCAGACGCGAGGCCGCCGTACTGTTGGGATCGATGGCAGGAAAGTCCGGCTTGTGTGAAAAGAGATTCCCCAAGAATCCCATGTCTCCTCCTCCTATCTCGGGTGTGTTTTTTACATCGGCCACGGCCGCTGCCCGCCGGACGCGACCCTGTGGCTGTAACCTGTTTATTTAGTTGACGATTTCTCCGCAGGCAATATGCACCGCAACAAACAGGCGCAACGAGGTCGATGGCAATTTCATTTATTTCATATAGTTACACTCGAAAGGGAAAATGGACTCGAAACTGTAGACAGCTTATGTAAAAAGAAATATGTCATGAAAAACGGGTTTGCGCAGGGCTTGAGAAACGGAGGACTTCGGGAGCTGCCCGATCAGGCGCGTATCGCGCGTCCGGTGTCGACGGTTTACCGGAGTGCTCGCTTGCAGGGCCTGATCGGGTTCGAGAACCGCATGTCCGGGTCGGTAGCCGGCTGCACACACGGCCGTTAAGATCCCTCTTTCTGCTACGTGGACCAGGATCTCAGGTGGAGCAGATTTCACAGTGGAGAGGGGGGGCAGATCAACCATGAAAATCGAGAAATCCGGTGTACTGA
>JASFOT010000317.1:0-3433 GCA_050116375.1 Gammaproteobacteria bacterium
TCCATGTCCGGCGACGCGCCGACGATGTCAAAGGCATCCGTCGTTCCCTCCGGCGGCTGCGTCGGAAGGCCATAGTGGGTCGAGCTGCGGATGGAGGTGTTGCCGTCAACGCCCGGGTCGAAGGCCTCCATGATGTCGATCTCGCCGGACAGCGGCCATGGTCCGTAGATCGTCGGATCGCTGTGCAGCATCCAGATGGCCGGCCACAGGCCCCGCCCGACGGGCAACCGCGCCCTCACCTCGACCTTGCCGTAGCGGAAATCGAACTTGCCCTTGGTGTTGATGCGCGCCGAAGTGTAGGTGCCGTCGGCTTCCTGCCGACCCTGTATCGTGAGGGTGCCATCCGCGACGGTGATGTTGTCGGCGGAATAGACCTGCTGCTCGCTGTTGCCCCAGCCGCATAGATCGGGACAGCCGTCACCGGTGTCAATATTCCACTTGCCGGTGTCGAGGCTGTCACCGTCGAATTCGTCCTCGAACACGAGTTGCCATTCAACCGGCTGAATGTCGAGAGCACCGCTGGGCGTGCCGTCATCGACGCCACCGCAGGCCGCCAGAGCGAATAAAACCGTCGTCCCTGCTATCAGCTTTCCGGCCCGGGTGATTCGGAATCGCCGGCTGTGAGAAGCCTCGGGTGCGTTGTCGCCTGAAAGAAGGGAAATTGCTGCGCTTGAAATCTGGCTGTACACGGATTTACCTCGAAGTATCAGCGGATACATCCCACGGGAACGGCGCGGCCCATGCTTGGACGCATGAGGTCGGACGGTGGCCGTCGGTGGGTGAAATCATCTTTATCGTTGTCTTTATCGTTATCGTTTTTATATATCGGCGCCGTTGATGACAACGCTGTCACTCGCTCTTTCTATACCGATTGATGACAACGCTGTCAATATTGCGCCGCAGCACCGGTTGACATAATGAAAGAGTGGGATTTGCTGGCCCTGGAAACCGGCTCAGGGCGCTGTGCCGGTCCCGACCGTTAGACCGAGGGGACCGCTCGGTGACGGCCGTTCCGGAAATTCATCGGAATAGCTGCCACCGGTTAGGACGGCTGCAGCTGAGCCGAGCCCATCGAACAGCTAGGCACGGCGATTCGGCTCTTGCGCTCCACGCGCGGCGCGGCGAACAGGGCATACTTTGAGGCGTCGACCGGAATTGATACCAGGTCGCTGCTGGAAGAAAGCCGCCTAGGGAAAGGCTTCGGCAACCTGTAACGATACGCCCGCCTGATCCTTGGCCGACAGCAGGGGTTCCGAGCCATCGACCAGGGGCCATTCAATGCCGATATCCGGATCATTCCAGATGATCGATCGCTCGTGCTCCGCCTCGTAGTAATCCGTGCATTTGTACTGGAACTCGGCAACGTCGGACAGCACGTAGAATCCATGCGCAAAGCCCGGAGGCACCCAGAACATACGGAAATTCTCCGCCGACAGCCGGGCGCCGACCCACCTGCCGAAGGTTGGCGAGCCGCGCCGGACGTCTACCGCCACGTCGAAGACCTCGCCAACCGTGACGCGAACCAGTTTCCCCTGGGGTTGACGGATCTGGTAGTGCAGCCCCCTCAGGGTCCCTTTGACGGAACGACTGTGGTTGTCCTGCACGAAGTCTTCATCCAGACCTTCGGCTGCGAACTTCCTTTTCTGCCAGGATTCCATAAAGAATCCCCGTTCGTCGGCAAACACGTCCGGTTCGATCAGGATGAGGTCGGGGATCTCGGTACGGGTGAATTTCATAGTCTTCAGAACACCCGGTCTTCGGCAATATTGATCAAATATTCCCCGTAACCTGTCTTGGCAAGAGACTCGGCGAGTGTCCTGAGGTGCGCCGCGTCGATGAAGCCCATGCGGTAAGCGGTCTCTTCTGGGGAGCAAACCTTGAGCCCCTGGCGTTTCTCGATGGTCTCGATGAAGGTCGCCGCCTCGAGCAGCGATTCGTGAGTCCCGGTGTCGAGCCAGGCAAAGCCACGCCCCATCACCTCTACGCTTAGATTCTGTTTTTCAAGGTAAGCCATGTTCACGTCAGTAATTTCGAGTTCACCCCGTGCCGAAGGCTTGACGCTCTTGGCAATGTCGACGACCTGTTCATCGTAGAAGTAGAGCCCTGTGACGGCGTAGCGCGATTTGGGTCTGTCAGGCTTCTCTTCCAGGCTCACGGCCCGCCCCGCGTCGTCGAACTCCACGACACCGTAGCGCTCGGGGTCCGCCACAGGGTAGGCGAAAACGGTTGCGCCGGAGTCTCTCGCCGCCGCCCGCTGCACCAGGGCCCTGAGGTCGTGCCCCTGATAAATATTGTCACCGAGGATCAGGGCGCTGGGATCACCATCGATAAAGCTCTCGCCGATGATGAAGGCCTCGGCGAGGCCATTCGGGCTCTCCTGCACGGCAAACTCGAATTCCATGCCCCACTGTTTGCCGTCTCCCAGCAACTGCCGGAACAGCGGGGTGTGTTGCGGCGTGGATATGATCAGTACCTGACGGATACCCGCCATCATGAGCGTGCACAGCGGATAGTAGATCATCGGCTTGTCGTACACAGGCAGGAGCTGCTTGGACACCGTGTGAGTGATCGGATATAGCCGCGTTCCGCTGCCACCCGCCAGGATGATGCCTTTTCGATTCATGAACTAGTCCTTTTTGCCGCCGTTGCGGCTATCTCGTCAACCACTGCTGCCACTCCCTCGCGCCAGTCCGGCATACGCATTCCGAGCGACTGTTCGAGCCTGTGGCAATCGAGTCGGGAATTCAGTGGCCGCTTAGCCGGCGTTGAAAAAGCCTCGGTTCCGACCGGCACGATATCGTCAGGCGACACGATTACCGGCCAGCCCACGTTCCGGGCCCGCTGGATCAGGAATCGCGCGTAACGATACCAGGTGGTCTCACCGGCAGGCGCAAGATGATAGATCCCGTGCATTGCCGCGCTACCGCTTGCCACGTCTATTGCCTTCGCCGTCACCTCCGCAATCAGAGTGGCGCCCGTGGGTGCCCCCCACTGATCGTCGATCACCTGAAGCTTGTCCCGCTCGGCGGAGAGCCTGAGCATCGTCTTCAGGAAGTTATTCCCGCCCGCCGAATATACCCAACTCGTGCGGAATATCAGTTGCCGGCATCCGCTCGCGATCACGCCCTCTTCGCCGGCCAGCTTGGCGCGGCCGTAGGCGTTGACCGGCGCCACGGGATCGTCTTCCCGCCACGGGCGAGTGCCCCCTCCTCCGAATACATAGTCCGTCGAATAATGGACCAGCAGCGCCCCGCTTTCCCGGCACGCCCGGGCCATGGCCGTCGGCGCCTCTGCGTTGATCGTATGGGCGAGAGTCGATTCCTCCTCGGCCCGATCCACCGCCGTATAGGCGGCGGCATTGACCACCAAATCCGGTGTGACGCGACGTATGGTCTCCACGATTCGTCGGGGCTCCGACAGATCACCGGACAGG
>JASFOT010000318.1:0-3426 GCA_050116375.1 Gammaproteobacteria bacterium
CCAGCCATCCCTCGCCCCAGCTCACGTCCACTTCCGCCGATGGTTCGGTGAAGGGAAAGTAGGAAGGCCGAAAGCGCAGCTGCACCTTTCGTTCGAAAAAGGTTTCCAGGAAACCGTGCAGCACTGCCTTTAGATTCGCGAAGCTGATGCCCTCGTCCACCACCAGCCCTTCGACCTGGTGAAACATGGGCGTGTGGGTCTGGTCGGAATCGCAACGAAACACCTTGCCGGGCGCGATCATCCGGATTGGCACGCCGTCGTCACGCATGGCCCGGATCTGAACGGGCGACGTGTGGGTGCGCAGCAGGTGTCCCGACGGGAAGTAGAAGGTGTCATGCATGGCGCGGGCAGGATGCTGCTCGGGGATGTTGAGTGCCTCGAAGTTGTGGAACTCGTCCTCAATTTCCGGGCCGGAATAAACGGCGAAGCCTGCCCGCCGGAAAATCTCCTCCATCCTGTTCATGGTGCGGGTGACCGGGTGCGGACCGCCCGGCGTTTGTCCGCGCCCCGGCAGGGTCACGTCCACGATCTGTGAGGCGATCTTCTTCTCGAGAGCCAGGGACTCGAGCGTTTCCCGGCGAGCCTCGATGCTTTGCTGCAAATCCTGCTTGGCCTTGTTGATAGCCTGGCCGGCCGCCGGCCTTTCCTCGGCGGGCAGGCTGCCGAGCTGCTTGAGCTGCTGGGTGAGCGCGCCCTTCTTGCCCAGGTATCGGACCCGGATCTCGTCCAAAGCCTCGAGAGACTCGGTGGCCTGGACTGCCTCGCGTCCCTCGTCGAGCAGTGCGGAAATATTGTCCACGCCGGCTCCTGTTGTATCTACGCTAAAAAAACAAAGGGAAAGGCTGGAAGGCCTTTCCCTTTGGCGATTTTGACCGTTCCGTTCGGGACGGCCGAAAACGTTTCGCTATTGGGACAGTCCGGCCTTCGCCTGCTCGACGATGGCACCAAAACCGTCAATGTCGTGGACCGCGATGTCCGCCAGGACCTTGCGATCGATCTCGACACCGGCCTTGCCGAGGCCGTTGATGAGACGGCTGTACGACATTCCGTGCATCCGGGCAGCGGCATTGATGCGGGTGATCCAGAGGGCCCGGAACTGCCGCTTGCGCTGGCGCCGATCCCGATAGGCATACTGGCCCGCCTTGGTGACCGCCTGGTTGGCGACGCGGAATACCTTCCGACGCGCGCCGTAATAGCCCTTGGCCTTCTTCAGGACCTTCTTGTGCCGGGACTTGGCGACAACTCCACGTTTAACTCTTGCCATGGCCTGCGCCCTCCTCAGCTATAGGGAAGCATGCGACGCACCGCAGGCACGTCGGCATCCGCCACCTGGGCGGGCCCGGCCAGATGCCGCTTCCGCTTGGCGCTCTTCTTGGTCAGGATGTGATTCCTGTACCCCTGGCGGCGCTTGTAACCGCCGCCCCCGTTTTTCCGGAACCGCTTGGCGGCCCCGCGATTGGTCTTCAGTTTCGGCATTTTGCTATCTCCTTTTAGCCCGGGCCGGTCGATGCCGTACCAGGCGAAACAGCGACGGAAGCCCGCCGATGTTTACTTCTTTTTCGGCGACAGGACCATGGTCATCTGCCGCCCTTCCATTTTCGGGAACTGCTCGACCTGGGAAATCTCCGCCAGGTCGTCGCGTACCCGTTCGAGGAGCTTGGCTCCCAATTCCCTGTGGGCCATCTCCCGGCCGCGGAACCTCAGGGTCACCTTGGCCTTGTCTCCGCTCGAGAGGAACCGGGTCAGGTTTCTGAGCTTGACCTGGTAGTCACCCTCCTCTGTCCCTGGGCGGAATTTCACTTCCTTCACGTGGATCTGCTTGGCCTTCTTCTTGGCCGCGTGCGCCTTCTTGTTCTGTTCGAAGACGTATTTGCCGTAATCCATGAGCCGGCATACCGGCGGCTCGGCGGTGGGCGACACTTCCACCAGATCCAGTTCCTGGTCATAGGCGAGTTGCTGGGCTTCAATCGTGGGCAGGATTCCAACCTGCTCTCCGTCCGCCCCGATCACGCGTACCTCGTCGGCAGTGATCTCCGTATTTCGCCTGACCCGTTTGTTTGCTGAGATACCTATTCCTCCGTAGCAATAGCAGAGCGGCCGCGCTTCGCGCGATCGGCAGAGAGCTGCTCGACGAAGCCGTCGAGGGCCATCGAGCCCAGGTCCTCTCCACCGCGCGAACGCACGGCCACGGTGCCCGCCTCCATCTCCCGATCGCCGACCACAAGAAGGTACGGAACCCGATGGAGGGTGTGCTCGCGGATTTTAAAGCCGATTTTCTCGTTTCTCAAGTCTGTTTCGACCCGAAATCCCTGATTTTTCAGAGATTGAGCGACCTGTTCGGCGTAGTCGGCCTGTCGGTCAGTGATGTTCAGTACGACGGCCTGAACCGGCGCCAGCCAGACCGGGAAGCGACCGGCAAAATGCTCGATCAGCACACCGAAGAACCGCTCCAGGGAACCGAGCAGCGCCCGGTGGATCATGATGGGGCGATGCCGCTCGCCGTCCTCGGCCACGTACTCCATGCCGAAACGTTCGGGAAGATTGAAATCGAGCTGAATGGTCGAGCACTGCCACTTCCGTCCGATGGCGTCCTCGATCTTGATGTCGATTTTGGGACCGTAGAACGCGCCGCCCCCCTCGTCGAGAATATATTCCAGACCCTTGGCATCCAGGGCCGCCTTCAGGGCAGTGGTAGCCTTCTCCCAGATCTCATCGGAGCCGACGGCCTTCTCCGGTTTGGTGGACAGGGCCACTTCGAATCGCTCGAAACCGAAGTCCCGGAGCATACTCAGCGTGAGCTCCAAGACCCCGGTGACCTCGTCGGCAATCTGCTCCTCACGGCAGAAAATGTGGGCGTCGTCCTGGGTAAAGCCCCGGACCCGCATGAGCCCGTGCAGGGCACCGGACATCTCGTGCCGGTAAACCGTGCCGAGCTCCGCCCAGCGGATCGGCAGCTCTCGGTAGGAGCGCAGCCGGTCCTGATATACCAGGACGTGGAAAGGGCAGTTCATGGGCTTGAGCTGGTAGAGCTGCTCGTCCTCCAGCATGGGCCGATACATGGATTCCCGGTAGAAATCCGTGTGTCCGGAAGTCTCCCACAGCGTTTCCAGGGCGATGTGCGGCGTATATAGCAGTTCGTAGCCGGCGTCGATGTGACGGTCGCGCCAGTAGTCTTCCATGACCCGCCGAATCCTGGCGCCTGGTGGATGCCAGAAGACCAGGCCGCCCCCGGCACCTTCCTGGATACTGAAAAGGTCCAGTTCCTGGCCAATGCGGCGGTGATCCCGCTTCTCGGCCTCCTCCAGACGATGGAGATAGGCTTTAAGCGCCTTTTTGTCCTGCCAGGCGGTGCCGTAGATCCGCTGGAGCATCTCGTTGTTCGAATCGCCACGCCAGTAGGCGCCGGCCACCTTGGTCAGCTTGAAT
>JASFOT010000319.1:0-3420 GCA_050116375.1 Gammaproteobacteria bacterium
GATCGCCGCCATCGATGATGTCTGGGGATTGCTGATTTTTATTCTCATGATGGCCGGCAGCGCTATTCTTGCCGGCGACGCGGCGGTGACCGCCGGCGTTCTGGAGGGTCTGAAAACACTGGCCGGCAGCGTGGTGCTGGGCGTCGCGCTGGGAGTCCCGATGGCATACCTCACCGGGCGAATCCAGCGGGGTGAGCCGACCCAGGCAGAGGCACTGGGATTTGTTTTGCTCGGAGCCGGTATCGCGGAAGCCCTGGGCATGCTGCCGATCCTGACTGCCATGGCCATGGGGGTCACTGTCGCGAGCCTGGCCTCTCACCACGACCGTCCTTTCGACTCGATCCAGGGCTTTGAATGGCCGTTCATGATTCTGTTCTTCGTGCTTGCGGGCGCATCCCTTGAAATGCATGCGCTTTTGGTCGCGGGGGCGGTGACGGTGGTGTACGTGCTTGCCCGATGCCTGGGAATCGTGGCTGGCACCGGCATGGGCTCGCGGCTGGTCGGAGCCCCCCGGCCCTTGCAGAAGTGGCTCGGCGTGGCGCTTTTCCCGCAGGCGGGAGTTGCGATCGGCATGGCACTTTTCGCCGCCCAGAAGTTTCCCGAGGCGGCCTCCGTCGTGCTGACAGTGGTCGTCGCCTCTACTGTTGTGCTGGAGACGATCGGCCCCGTTTTCACACGCCTGGCGATTCGGGCGGCCGAGCGGAGCCCGGGAGCCTAGGCGATATTGCCCCGGCGCTGTCGCCCGGTGCCATAATCAGACGGGTCGCTAGCCAGCGAGATGCTGTCATGGATATCGAACGATTTGTGGAAGACTGCGTCGCCGCGAACTGCGAGTCTGACGCGCAGGACGCGGTGCTCGAGGTACTCGCGCGAGCCATGGAAAATCCGGCGGCGTGCCTCAAGGCTCTGGGGGAGCCGGAACGGGCGGACATCAATGTGCTTCACCGCTCCGAGACGCTCACGATTTTCAGCGCCGCCTGGACGCCGCAGATGAATCTGATGCCGCACAATCATCTCATGTGGGCCAATATCGGCATTTACACGGGGCGGGAAGACAACATCATGTGGCGCCGTGGGGAGCGACGCCTCGAGGGGTTCGGGGCGAAGACCCTCTTCGAGGGGGATGTGGCGGCCCTGGCGTTCGACGCTATCCATTCGGTCACCAATCCCCTGCCACGATTCACCGGAGGCATCCACATTTACGGCGGTGATTTTTTTGATACGCCGCGCAGCCTCTGGGACCCGGAGACGCTAGAGGAGAAACCCTCCGACGGCGCCGTCATCCGTGCCATATTCGAACGGGAGAACGAGCGGCTGGAGAACCGCCGGGAGGCATGAACGGCCGTCCGGCCGGTCAGAACTCCGCCCGAACCCGGGCCCCGGTGATTCGACCGGCGCGGCTTTCCCGCCAGATGATGAAGCCGTTGGAAGCAATGATAATGCCGGCGCCGATCAGCACCGTCGGTAACGGCCACTCGTCCCAGATCATCCAGCCGAACAGGGTCGCCCACACAATGCCGCTGTAATTGAATACCGTCACGATGGCGGCACGGGCGTTACGGAAAGCGGTCGAGATCAGCCATTGCGCCAGCGCGCCCGACAGACCGACACCGAACAATAAGGGTAGTTCGTTCAGGGAGGGTGTCACGGCGACCAGTGGCAGAGGCAGGGCCGTGACGACCGTGCCGATGACCAGGAAATAGAAGGTGACGGTTTCGGGACGCTCGAACCGACCCAGGTAACGCAGAATAATCTGCAGCGTGGCGTGCATCAGGGCAGCCGCGATCGCCACCGTGATCCCCAGGGCGCTCACGTGACCGGAGGGTCCGGTCATGATCACCACCCCTGCGAAACCGATCACCACTGCTGCCCATCTGTACGGGCCGACTGACTCTCGCAGGAAAATGACCCCGAGTACGGGGATGAAGAGCGATGCGGTGAACAGCAGCACCGTTGTCTCTGCCATCGGCATCAGCGAGAAGGCGCCAAAGGTGGTAACCAGAGAAAGGGCGCCCAGCACGGCCCTGAGGCCGACGAGTGTCGGTTTGCTGCGAATGACCAGCATTTCCCGCTTGCCGAGGGCGAAAACGAGGAACAGGAACGGGATGCAGGCGATGAGGTTCCTGTAGAAAGCGATCTCGATGACCGAGTGCCTGGCGCTCAGCAGTTTGGCGAACACGTTCATCACCGTAAACATGAAGAACGCGCCCATGGCCGCCAGCATGCCGCGAACCACGTTATCCTGGCGCGCTTGGGGTGGAGTCTCAGACGACAAGGAGGATCCACTTATCCATATAGGTTGACGAAACGTCCGACCGATTCCTGCGGTGGGCGTGAGCCACGTGACATCCGGGGAGAAACCGCTGTTCCCGTAGAGGCCGGCAAAAACATACAATAAATATCATATATAACAGAGACTTGAAGTTCTTTATTGATTCTTTTTCTCAGATTTTCTCCTCGTTGCCGAGGTGCGTAACCGGCGAGGCATAAGCCGCATAACCCCCGACGACGAAGCGTTTGCCGGGCGAGGCAATGTATCACGGAGACGCGGCACATAGCGCTGGGTGATTGGATTCCGGTGCCGACGCGACCGTGGTCGGCGGCGTTCATAAATCTGACCGCGATCTGCTAGTGTGGCGCCATCAGGTCCCGCGGCGTATGCCCTGACACTAAAGCGATTACCGCACCCGCCCGGACCGCTTTCGAATGGTCATGGAGTCAAAGACGATGCAGATTGAGAAGACCGCGCCAGTCATGGTGACCGGCGCCACGGGCTACGTCGCCGGGTGGCTGGTCAAACGTTTGCTGGAAGAGGGACTGACGGTACATGCGCCTGTGCGGGACCCGGAGAACGCCGGGAAGCTCAAGTATCTTAATGAAATCGCCGCCTCGACCCCGGGGCAGATCCGTTTCTTCAGGGCGGACCTGCTGGATCAGGGGTCCTATGCCGAGGCAATGGAAGGCTGCGCCATTGTCTTTCATACCGCGTCACCCTTTGTCATCGACGTAAAAGATCCCCAGCGGGATCTGGTGGATCCGGCCCGGCTGGGAACCCGCAACGTGCTGGAGGAGGCCTCACGCAGCCTTAGCGTCCGGCGGGTCGTTCTCACCAGCAGCTGTGCCGCTATCTACGGCGACAATGCGGACCTGGACCGAACCCCTGATGGTGTGTTCACTGAGGAAATCTGGAATACGACGTCCTCCCTCGACCATCAGCCCTATTCCTACTCCAAGACCGTCGCCGAGAAGGAAGCCTGGAGGATTTACGAAGCACAGGATCGCTGGGACCTGGTCGTGATCAACCCGTCGTTCGTGATCGGACCGGGGATCAATCCCTACGCCACCTCCGAGAGTTTCAGGCTGATCAGGCAGTTCGGCGACGGCACCATGAGGACCGGGGTGCCGCGTATCGGCGTCGGC
>JASFOT010000320.1:0-3417 GCA_050116375.1 Gammaproteobacteria bacterium
TCCCTGATCGTGCCGGAAATCTGCGGCGTCACCGCCAACCCGTGTCTGCAGCAGCAGTGCCGGCCGTGCTTGTCGTCATTTCGGTATTCGGTTCGCTAATCCGCTCCAGGACTTTGCGCCGACCGACCGATCTGCCCATGGTGCCAACCATTATCACGGGATGGGAGTTCGTGTTGCTATTTCTGCGCGCGGATTAGCAGGGCCTGCACAATAATCGGTCCGGCATCGGAACAGCCCAGTTCGTTCAGCCGTTCGATCACTGCATGAAGGTCGGTAATCTTGGGATTGCTGGGCAGCATATCCAGGGCTTGGTAGAGAATAGCTCTGGATTCACGGGGAAGAGTATCTTTGCCGGCCAGTTGCTGAAACTGTCGAACTGCCCGACGCATCCCGAGGCTGAAATCGATATTGTCCATAAAGAAACCGTAGCCGCGAAGTTGATGCCCGGGAAGGACCCATTTCTCAGTTCATGAAATGATCCGGGCGGACATGCTGATTCAGGTGCCGGCTGCTCTTGTCGGGCGTCTCTTGGCGGATACCGCGATATCAGGCCCGTCGATCCGGCCAATCCTGTCCCCGCGACACATATCCAGATAGAAACGACTTATCGCGGTGCCAAGGAAAAAAATTGTGAGATGGCTCTGACCTATCCAATCGAAGGTCTGCTGCCAGCTATCCATCAGATATGATGGCCCGCCTGCGCCAGATTTGCCGTCCACCATGCCTCCCGTGGAGGTAAAAAAACGATTGTCCGAGAGAACCGAGAGAGCCAGCCGTCACTCTCCCGGTTGCGCGGATTTCAACTTATCGCAGGCGCTGCAGAAGTGAGTCGACCGAGGTCACACTTCCGCGCCAAGACCAAGGAGTTAAACCCAGCGCAAGAATCGCGCGGGCGGCGCGCGGGACAACCTTAGATTGGCGATCAAGACATCTTGCGCTGAAAGACAAGCGGACGGACGGCGGGACGAGATCCTGGCTGTCCGTAAAGAGTGGCCAAGATTTATCTGCCTATCTGAAAAATTTGGCGCTCCCTAGGGGATTCGAACCCCTGTTGCCGGCGTGAGAGGCCGGAGTCCTTACCACTAGACGAAGGGAGCGTGGCGGTCTGTACAGGCTCTCCGCGACCCAGGTTTTACTGGCATCCGGTCGCGGGAGGCGTGGTATTATACGCCCCGAAAAACAAGGCACAAGCGGAATAAAGGCTGTTTGAACGACTCACCTGATACGAGACGCAAAGTCCCTGTCATCATTCCTCGCCCCGAACACAACGTGTCCCGGGCCCAGATTTCAAAGAATGCGCTCAAGGTCCTCTACCGGCTGAAGGATGCCGGCTACGCGGCATTCATCGTTGGGGGAGGGGTGAGAGACCTGTTGCTGGGCCGCGAGCCCAAGGATTTCGACGTGGCTACCGACGCGCGTCCGGAGGACGTGCGTCGTATTTTCCGCAACTGCCGGCTCATCGGCCGCAGGTTCCGGCTCGCTCACGTGCATTTTGGCCGTGACATCGTAGAGGTCGCCACTTTCCGCGCCGCCCCCGATAACGATCAGCAGGGCGCTCATGCGACGACGGACGAGGGGCGGATTCTCAGGGACAACGTGTACGGCGACATTGAAGAGGACGTCTGGCGCCGGGATTTCACCGCCAACGCTCTTTACTACAACATCGCGGATTTCTCGATTTGGGATTATGTGGGCGGCGTCCAGGATGTTCGCGACGGAGTGATGCGGCTGATCGGCGACCCGGAAGAACGATACCGGGAGGATCCCGTAAGAATGCTTCGGGCCGTGAGATTCGCAGCCAAGCTGGGGTTCCGTTTCGAGCCGGCTACCGAGGGCTCGCTCTCCAGGCTCGGAGAATTGCTGGCCGCAATGCCGGCGGCGAGACTATTCGACGAATGCCAGAAGCTCTTTCTGTCGGGGCACGCGGTCCAGTCCTACGAACTGCTTCGGCATTACGATCTTTTCCGTCACCTGTTCCCCGCCGCGGACGAGTCGATGGATACGCTGGAGGGAGAGAACTTTCGGGCACTGGTCCTGAAGGCGCTGGACAATACTGATAGGCGCGTGGCCGAAAACAAACCCGTTACGCCGACATTTCTGTTTGCCGTCTTCCTCTGGGGTCCTGTCAGCGTTATGGCGGACGATCTCAGGCAATCGGGCGTGGCGCCCATGCAGGCCTTACTGGAGGCCGCCGACACCGTGCTTCGTGCGCAACAGCAGCATGTTTCCATCCCTCGCCGTTTCGGCGTCCCCATGAAAGACATCATGGTTATGCAGTTGCGCTTCCGAAAACAGCACGGCAAGCGTGCTCTCAGGACCCTTGAACACCCGTCCTTTCGAGCGGCCTACGATTTCCTGTTGTTGCGGGTAGCTGCCGGTTATGAATCCGCCGAGACGGCGGAATTCTGGACCAAGCTGCAGGAGATGGACGCCGACCACCGGCGGTCGGCCGTGCAGCCGAAGCCGAGTGGACGCCGCAAGCGCCGTCGCACACCGCGCCGGAGGAAGCCAGGCGGTTGAACGCGTGATGGCTCGTGGTGCTCTTGTGTATGTGGGGTTGGGCGGCAACCTGGGTGATGCTCGCCGACACGTGAGTCGTGCGATCGACGAACTGAATGAGATCCCGGGCTGCTCGCTGCTGGCGCATTCATCCCTTTATCGCTCGGCCCCCATGGGCCCGATCGAGCAGGGCTGGTATGTCAATGCCGTAGCCGGACTCCGGGCAGAACTCGAGCCGCTGGACCTGCTGTACTGTCTGCAGGACCTCGAGAGATCTCACGGCAGATTCCGCGGGGGCGAGCGCTGGGGCCCGAGGACTCTGGATCTGGATATTCTTCTGTTTGGTGATCGGGTCGTGGATCGGCCGGGGCTCACGATTCCCCATCCGGGGCTGACAACAAGGAACTTCGTCGTCTACCCTCTGCTCCAACTTGCCCCGGACCTGGTCCTGCCCGACGGGCGGCGCCTTGCGGACGTGGCGTTCCGGCTCGATAGGGAGGGTCTGGAGAAGATGGAGCGTGAACATGGCTCGGCGGGGAGTCGCGCGTCGTGAGTGCCGGACCCCCCGGTTTCATCGCCATCGAGGGCCCCATCGGGGTGGGCAAAACCAGTCTCGCCCGCAAAGTAGCGGCCAGCCTGGATTGTGATCTGGTGCTGGAACGTGCTGAGGAAAACCCCTTTCTGGAGCGCTTCTATCGGGATCCGGTGAACGCTGCGCTGCCGACACAGCTCTATTTCCTGTTTCAGCGTGCCAGACAGATTCAGGAGATGAGGCAGAGTGATCTTTTTGCTCCGGTCCGGGTGTCCGACTTCCTCCTTGAGAAGGACCGTCTTTTCGCCCAGCTCACACTCAGCGATGACGAATTCTGGCTGTACGAACAGGTCTACAAGCAGCTCTCCATAGACGCACCGTTGCCG
>JASFOT010000321.1:0-3417 GCA_050116375.1 Gammaproteobacteria bacterium
GTCGATGTCGTGTCGAAGCTTCGCCCGGTGGGTGTGGCGGATCTCCGGGCGGTTCATACCGTACTGGCTTCCCGGCGAGCGCAGCAGCGCATGGGCGCGGGCAAAGGCTTCCACGGCTTCATCGAGCCGCCCCTGCCGTTTCAGGGCCTGGCCCAGCTGGCGCCAGGCGATATCGTGTTCCGGGAAACGCTCCGTGGTCTGCCGGGCGATTTCGATGGCCTCGTCCTCGCGGCCTGCCGCCTCCAGCAGGCGACTCAGCCGGACATGACCGTCAGGGACGGGAAGATTCTCCAGCGCGATGACCGTGCGCAACCGCGCCTCGGCGCCTTCCCGGTTGCCCGATTCCTCGTCCAGGGCCGCCAGGGCCAGCAGGGCCTCCCAGTTGTCCGGGGCCAGCCTGATGACTTCCTCGAATTGCCTTTGGGCCAGATCGCGATCGCCCCGCCGGCTTGCCAGATAGCCGAGCCGAAGGCAGGCGCCGCCATGGTCCGGCTGCAGCTCCAGGGTCTGGCGGAACTCGGCCTCGGCCTCGTCGAATCGGCCCTGACGTTCGCGCACCAGGCCCAGGTGGAAGCGGGTGTCCGGGTGGTCGCCGGTCAGGCCGGCGACGGTCATGAAGGCGTCGGCGGCCCGCTCCAGCTGCCCGGAACCGAGCAGCGCCCGCCCCAGGTCGGCCTGTACCGCCGGATTCTCCGGCTGCATGGCGGCAACCGTCTCCAGCTGCCGCGCCGCCTCCACCGGATTGCCGCGATGCAGCTCCAGCACGCCGAGATGGTGACGGGCGACGGCGTTGTGCGGCTGGGACGTCAGGAGGCGAACGTATCCCGAGTAGGCCTCGGCAAACCGGCCCTCGCGATGGGCCTTGATGGCAGATTCCAGGTCGGGGACGTGTCGGTTCATGGAACGCGTGGACTCCGGTCAGGAAGGTCGGCGACTTCGGCGGGCCGGCCGCACGGTGACGGGCACGCCGGACAGGGCGGCGTTGCCCGACAGGGTATCCACCCGCTGGTGGTCCGTCAGGTCGTTGACGCTGGTGCCGGGATGACGCCGGGCCACCCTCAGCCGCACGCCCGGCCGGTCGTGACCCCAGCCGTGGGGGAGGCTGACGACCCCGGGCATGATCTGGTCGCTGATCTCCACCGGCGCAGTCACTTCACCCACCCGCGAGCGGATGCGGGCCTTTCGGCCATCCCTCAGCCCCAGCCTCGAGGCGTCGCTGGGATGGATCAAAAGCGTGCACCGGTCCTTACCCTTCACCAGCCGCTCGCAGTTGTGCATCCAGGAATTATTGCTCCGGGGCTGTCGCCGGCTGACCAGGGTGAGCGTCCCGTCAGCGGCTGATTCCGACATTTTTTCCAGACTTCTGCGCAGCCGCCCCAGGTCGGCGGTGATGATGCCCGGCGCCAGGTGAATGCGCTTGTCCTGTGTGGTGAGCCGCTCCGGCAGGCACGAATCCAGGGCCCCAAGGTCGAGACCGTGCTCCGCCGACAACAATTCCCTGAAGCCCAGCCGCTTTCCGTAAGGGCCGCGCTTCAACGCCAGACGCAGCAGTCCGGTGGGCCCGAAGGCCATGCTCTGCCAGCGTCCGATCTCACCCTTGACCCGGGTGATCAGCGAACCGCCCTGGAGCCGTCGGGCCAGCTCCAGGAAGATTTCCCAGTCGTGGCGCGCCTCGAGACCGGGCTCGAACAGCGGCTGCGAATAACGGGCCACGTTTCTGACCGCCAGGGCGTTGAACACCAGGTCGTAATGGTCGTGCTCCAGGGCCGAGGTCGGCGGCAGGATGATGTTGGCGTGGCGGGTGGTCTCATTGATGAAAAAGTCCACGGAGACCATGAAATCGAGCCCGGCCAGGGCCTCGTCCAGCTGTCGGCCGTTGGGCGTGGACAGCACCGGGTTGCCCGCCACCGTGACCATGCCCCGGATCCGATCTTCCCCGCCGGCCAGCATGTCCTCGGCCATGGCGGCAGAGGGCAGTTCACCGCCGAATTCCGGCAGGCCCCGGACGCGGCTCCGGAAGCGATCGTAGCTTCCCGGACCCCTGAACTGCAGCAGGTCCACGGCCGGACGGGTGAACATGGAGCCGCCCGGCCGATCCAGGTTTCCGGTCAGGATGTTGAGCACGTTGACCAGCCACTGGCAGAGCCCGCCGAATTCCTGCACCGAAACCCCCATGCGCCCGTAGGCCACGGCAGCGTCCGCCGTGGCGAAATCCCGGGCCACCGCCCGGATCCTCTCGGCCTCGATTCCGACGGCGGAGGCCACGGCCTCGGGCGAAAAGGGGCGGACGTGAAGCCGGACCAGGTGGATCCCGTCGGTAAACGGCTCCAGTCGGCCGGGGCGTACCAGCGCTTCGTCGAACAGGGTATGCACCAGGGCCGCCAGGAACAGGGCGTCCGTTCCCGGTCGGATGAACAGATGTTCGTCGGCTACCGAAGCGGTCTCGGTGCGGCGGGGATCCACGACCACCAGGCGGCCGTCCCGTGCCTGAAGCTCCCTGAGACGATGTCGCACATCGGGCACCGTCATCAGGCTGCCGTTGGACACCAGCGGGTTGGCGCCGATCATCAGCAGGTAGTCGGTGCGGTCGATGTCCGGTACCGGCAGCAGCAGCTGGTGGCCGAACATCAGGTAGGCGGCCAGGTGATGGGGCAACTGGTCCACCGACGTAGCGGAGAAGCGGTTGCCCGGCGCCAGGGCCTTGAGGAACATCGGGCCGTAGAGCAGGGTGCCCCAGTTGTGGACGCTGGGATTGCCGAGATAGACGGCAAGACTGTCCCGGCCGTGGCGGTCCCGGATGTCTTTCAGGCGCGAGGCCGCTTCATCGAAGGCCTCGTCCCAGCCGATTTCCTCGTATTCCTGGCCCACCCGGCGCACGGGCATGCGGAGCCGGTCCGGGTCCTGGTGAATATCCTTGAGGGCCACGGCCTTGGCGCAGATGTGGCCGCGGCTGAAGGGGTCCAGCCGGTCGCCGCGGATGGACAGGATTTCGCCATCCTCCACACGGATTTCCAGGCCGCAAATGGCCTCGCAGAGATTGCAGGCCCGGTAGTGGGTGAATGGGCCTGTCTGTCCGTTGTCACCGCGTTTCTGTCCGGGCATGGTCGGTGTCTCTCTCGTCTCCTGATCCGGGGGAGAATTCTGGACAGCGGCCAACATTACACGGCAGCCGGCCGGGGTGCATCCCCGGAAAGGGAAAATACGAAGGCCGGCGCAGGGCCGGCCTTCGATCACAAATCCGTGGTGGGCGATGCTGGGATTGAACCAGCGACCTCTCGCGTGTGAGGCGAGCGCTCTCCCGCTGAGCTAATCGCCCGAAGGGGACCGGAATTCTACGGAGAGCCGCGGGGGTGGTCAACGCGATGAAAGCCGGCGCCCGGTGCGCCGGGGGCGGTGCTGTTGGGGCGACAGCCGGCG
>JASFOT010000322.1:0-3389 GCA_050116375.1 Gammaproteobacteria bacterium
GACTCATATGTCTTGGCATGGGCGCATGCGCCGGCATGGCACGTCGGCGGTACCGTTAGGGGCGAATGCGCCGGGGCGGGAGCGACCCTTTCCGGACTTCTGCTGTCAGTCCAGGGCAGCGGTCCTGAGACGCAAAGCGTTGGTAATTACCGACACAGAGCTTGCACTCATGGCCGCCGCCGCGACCATTGGACTCAGCATGATTCCGAGTGACGGATACAGGATCCCGGCGGCAACCGGGACACCGATGGCGTTGTAGAAAAACGCGAAGAACAGGTTTTGCCGGATATTGGCCATCGCGGACTCGCTGAGCGAACGTGCCCGAGCGATGGCGGACAGATCCCCGCGCACCAGCGTGACATCCGCGCTTTCCATTGCCACGTCGGTCCCCGATCCCATGGCGATCCCCACATTCGCCGCCGCCAGTGCCGGCGCATCGTTGATGCCATCCCCGGCCATGGCGACACCTCCGTCCTCGCGCTGGAGGCGTCTGATGGCCTCCTGCTTCTCCTCCGGCAGTACCTCGGCCACGACCTCGTCGATCCCGAGTTCCCGGGCCACGGCCCGGGCGGTCACCTCGCTGTCTCCGGTCAGCATGACCAGTTTCAGCCCTTCGGCGCGAAGTTTATGGAGAGCGGCAGCTGCGGATTCCCTGATGGGATCGGCGATGCAGAGCATTCCCGCCGGACGTCCGTCGATGGCCACACCAATCACGGTCTTTCCCCCGGCCTGCAGTTCCTCCGCCTGCGATTGCATTTCGTCGCCGAATCCCATTCCCTGCTCGGCAATGAATTCCCGGCTGCCGGCGAACACTTTCCTGCCGTCGACGATGCCCCTGACGCCTTTTCCGGTGACGGACTCGAATTCGTCCACCCCCGCCAGTGTCAGGTCTTGTTCCCCGGCACCCGCCACTACCGCTGTTGCCAGCGGGTGTTCACTGGCCCGTTCCAGACTGGCGGCCAGTCTGAGCACTGTCTCTTCGGAAAAATCCTTTGCCACGATGACCTTCTCGAGTCTCGGACGCCCCTCGGTAAGCGTGCCCGTCTTGTCGAACGCCAGGGTGTGTATCGAGCGTAGTTTCTCGATCGCGGACGCGTCCCGGAAAAGTATGCCCATGCCTGCGCCGCGTCCCATCGCTACGGTGATGGACATGGGGGTCGCCAGTCCCAGGGCGCAGGGACAGGCGATGATCAAGACGGAAACGCCAGCCAGGATGGCATGAGCGAATCGAGGTTCCGGACCCAGGGCCCACCAGGCTGCCATGGCCACGAGGGCGACGCCGACAACAGCCGGCACGAAGTAAGCCGCTACCTTGTCGGCCATGTTCTGGGCCGGCGCCCGTGTGCGCTGTGCCTCCGCCACCATCTGCACGATTCGGGCGAGCAGGGTATCCGAACCCACGTGGGCCGCCCGCATCACCAGTGCCCCGTTTCCGTTGATTGTCCCGCCGACCACCGTGTCCCCGGGATTCTTCTCCACAGGCACGGGTTCGCCGGTCACCATGGACTCGTCCACATTGCTGCGGCCCTCCAGCACCTCGCCATCCACGGGAATCTTGGCCCCCGGTTTGACCCGAAGTCGATCGCCCTCGCGTACGTCTTCCAGCGGCACATCCTTTTCGTGCCCGCAGTCGGTAAGCCGAGTGGCCACCGGCGGCGCCAGATCCATCAAGGCGCGCAATGCGCTGCCGGTCTTGTGGCGCGCCTTTAGTTCCATCACCTGACCGAGCAGGACCAGCGCAACGATTACCGCCGCGGATTCGAAATAGACCGGGATGATCCCGGCGTCATCGCGGAAGGACGCCGGGAAAAGTTCGGGCGCCACGACGGCCAGGGTGCTGTAAAGCCAGGCAACTCCGACACCCAGGCCGATGAGCGTAAACATGTTGAGATGGCGGGTTACCAGGGATCGCCACGCACGCTGGAAAAAAGGCGCCGCGGCCCACATAACGACAGGAGTCGTCAGCAGAAATTGTCCCCAAAGGAGACCGGTCTCCGGCAGCGGCCCCGGCCAGAGGGCGGCGAGCAGGGGCTTTCCCATCGCCATGACGACAACGGGTATGGCCATAATGGCGCTGACAATAAAGCGGCGCCGCATGTCGATGAGTTCGGGATCTTCCTCTTCCTCCCTCGCCGGCATCACCGCCTCCAGGGCCATTCCGCACTTCGGGCAGTCTCCGGCTTCGTCCTGCGTGATTTCCGGGTGCATGGGGCAGGTCCATTGCACCGCTCGCCGGCGTCCCGCTGTCGGATTCGCCGGTTCCAGCGCCATGCCGCAATGGGGGCAGGGGGCCGGCCGATCGCTTTCCACCCCCGGACACATGGGGCAGATCCACCGATCCCCACCGGCTGCCTCGGTCATCGGGGTTCCTGACTCGGGTTCCCGGGTTCCGTGGCAACATGAAGAGGACTCTTTCGGTTTGTCGGTCTCGTTTGCCAACACTCTTGCTCTCGTGTCGCGGGGACCCAAGTGTAATTCTTCGGCCGGCAATGCGTTAGGCTGTTACCTGATTGGCCGCAGGCGAAACCGCAGGCCAAGCGGACATAACGCATGACAACGACAGGCAGAAAGTGGACTCGGTAACTGAATTACCGCGGCCCGGCGTCGGCGACTGCTACCGCCGCGGCTGGCAGCAGCTCAGGAAGCATTTCTGGATTCTTCTCGGTATCACCATCATTCTGCTGGTGATGGGATCGTTGGCGGGGGCGGATCAGGATCCCGGTCACGACAGCGGCAGCTTACTGGCATGGGCCTATCAGATCCTTTTTTTCGGACCGCTGAGCTATGGCGGATATTTCGTTTTTCTCAAGGCAGCCAGGGACGAGCGACCGGAGTTCGCCGATCTGTTTCAGGGTTTTCGGGACTACGGGAACGTGGTTATTGTCAATTTCCTGGTGTGGATGATTATCGGCATCGGGTTTCTTCTCCTGATCGTCCCGGGTGTCATCCTGGCCTGTCGTCTCGTACTGACTCCCTATCTCGTCGTGGACCGGAAAATGAGGGCCTTGGCCGCCATCGGGCACAGCTGGCGCCAGACTCGCGGACACGCATGGACCGCTTTTTTCATCGGACTGCTGGCGGTCCCCATTGTTATCGCAGGGCTTCTCCTGCTGGGTGTTGGCGTTGTCGTGTCGATCATGTGGATCAGCCTGGCTTTCGCGTCGTTATATATCGCTGTACAGGACGCGTCCGCCAGGGATCACGCTGCCTCACCGGGTGCAGCATGAAGTTCTACGAAGAGCGGATCCTGCCCCACCTCATCGACGTGGCCTGCTCGACGAAACCGAGCCGAAAGCAGCGCGAGAAAGTCGTGCCTCTCGCCGAGGGTGACGTCCTGGAAATCGGATTCGGAAGCGGTCTTAACCTGCCGTTTTACGATCGATCCAGGG
>JASFOT010000323.1:0-3386 GCA_050116375.1 Gammaproteobacteria bacterium
AGCCGCTCCTTGCGCCTCAGCTCGGTATCGGCGAACTCGGAATCGGCCCGTGACGCGGTGGCGTTCTGCTCAGCGGCGAGCAGCGCCGATCGTGCCGCTTGCACCCGGGCCTCGGCCGCCGCCCGGCTGCGGGGATCCAGGACTTCGGACCGCAAGGGCTCCAGGGTCAGCAGCGGGTCGCCCTTCTCGACCTGGTCGCCCACGTCCAGTTGCACCCGCCGGGAGAATCCGGCGACCGGAGCCGAAACCACGAAACGGTCAACCACCCGCGTCTTGCCCTCCTCCTCCACGGTGACGGTCAGGGGGCCTCGCATGACCTCGACCACGTCCACCGGCACGGGTCGAGGTCGAAAGGCCATCACCAGGGCGGCGATCACGGCCAGGGCCAGGAAAATAAGGGCGATGCTGCGCTTGTTGGCCATCGATCAATCCTATTCCCGTGTCTTCAGGACTGCCACCAGATCCAGATGATCGACGCGGCGCCGGACAACCAGGCCTGACACCGTGGCCGACAACAGCACGACGGTAGCCGCCAGGGCATAGGTGTCAGCCTGAAGCACCAGCGGGATGCGAAACAGCTCGTGGGGCAGATTATCGATCATCCATTGGCACAGGCGCCGCCCCACCAGAAACCCCAGGGGAATCGCCACCAGGGTCAGCAGGCCGAGTTCGCCGAGAAGAATGTAGGACGCCTCGCCGCGGGTAAATCCGAGAACCCGCAGACTGGCCAGCTCACGACTGCGCTCGGCCAGGGCGATGCGGGCGCTGTTATAGACAATACCGAACACAATGGCGCCGGACAGGGCGCTGATGAAGCCCATGTAGGTCAGGAGGAACTGGCCCATGGACTCGTAGAAATTCTCCACCCTGGCATCGGCGGCTTCCGTGCCCGCCACTCGCGGCATCTCCTTGATCTCCGCATAGATGGCGTGACGGTACGCCTCATCGATGCTGACAAACGCACCGGACACCGCCTCACCTTCATCGATCAGGCGGTTCAGCCCGTCCAGGGTCATGTAAGCCCCGATGCCGATATACTGGCGAACCGTGCCGACCACCGGGACCGTCCGGATCAGCCGTTTTCCCTCCAGCACCTGGACCGTGACGTCCTCACCGGGACGCACCCCGAGAATTTCGGCGAGCTGATCGGTCAGCAGAAGGCCTTTCCCGGGAAGATCCAGGGGGCGAGCCCGCTCGTCCAGAGCCCGATGCAGCACGGCGTCGCGCTCATAGCCCAGGATGCTGGTGCGATAACTCCGCGGGCCGGCACGAAGCCGGACCGCAACGGTCCTGAAAGGCTCCACGTGCTGAATTCCGTCCAGCGTGCGGAGATCGTGGACCACCCGGCGGGATGTGGGGTCGAAAAACGTGATCGACATGTCTTCCCGCTGCGCCAGGTCGAATTCCACGTACACCATGTAGTCGATGGAGTCGGTAAAAAACGTGCCCACCATCATGATGGCGCAGGCCATGGAGATGCCCATGACGGTCAGGGCCGATTTGACCGGCCGCCGCTCCACGTGCCGCAGGATCATCCGGGTCGGCTGGTCGAGCCAGCGGCCGATGCCGAGACGCTCCACCAGCGCGGGACGATAGGCCTCCGGCGCCTCCGGACGCATGGCCTCGGCCGGCGGCAGAACGACCGCCCGCCGGACCGCGCCCAGGGTGCCGAGCACCGCCGCAAAAGCCGTCACCAGGGTGGCGAGAACCAGATGAACCGGGTCGATGCCGTAGTCGAGGAACGGAAACCGGTAATAGTCCATGTACAGGCCGCTCAGCCCGCGGCCAAGCCAGGCGCCCAGTGCGCTGCCGGCGATGACACCCCCGGCAACGATCAACAGCACCAGAGACACGTAGTGCCAGCCCACCTGCAGGTTGCTGTAACCGAAGGCTTTCAGGATGGCGATCTGCTCCCGCTGGGTGTTGACCAGACGTGCCACGACCACGTTCAGCAAGAACGCGGTCACGGCCAGGAATATTGCGGAAAACAGCCCCGACGTCTGCCGAAGCTGCTCGAACTCCTCGTTCAGGAAGCGATGGGAGATCTGGTCCTCCCGATCGTAGGCGCCGAGGCCTCCATATGGCTCCAGCAGCACGTCCAGGCGTTCTATGACGGTGTCGGCGTTGGCATCCGCCGCCAGACCGAGAGTGACTGAATTGAAAGCGTCCTCCATTTCGTAGGCAGCAGCCAGGGCACGGTGACCCATCCAGATGACGGCATAGCGTTTGAAATCAGGCAGGATCCGGCCCGGCGCGATCTGGTAGATGTACTCCGGGGAAAGCGCAACGCCGACAATGTTCAGTTTCTTGCGGGTGCCCTTGATCACTGCCGACAGCTGGTCCCCCGGGAGCAGACCGTGGGCCGAGGCAAATGCCTCGCTGACCAGGATTTCGTCATCCCGCCAGGGCTCGATCATCCGGCCGCGCCGAAGGTGGATCCGGTTGAGCAGAGGCTGGCCGCTCTCCGGAACGGAGACCAGATGGCCGACCACCGGATCAGGAAAATCGGGCACGTCGATCTGGGCGGCGGCCACGACCCTGAGAGCCACAGTGCCCACCCCGGGGATTTCCGCGATCCGATCCCTGAGAGTCCGGGGCGCCCGGGTCAGGGATCCGAACACGTCTGCAAAGGCGTATTCTTCGTAGTATCGGGCGCGGGTTTCCTGCAGCGCCTCCAGCGTGCTCACGGACATCAGATAGGTGGCCACACCGCTGGCGATGACCATGACGATAGCCAGCGCCTGTCCGCTCATTTCCATCAGTTCCCGGAAAAGCTTTCGGTTCAGGGCACGCACGGGCGGTTACCAGTGAAGATCCCGGGCCGGCACCTTGTCCGGGTTGTGCTCCACCTCCGCGATGCGACCGTCCGCGAGCCGGATGACCCGGTCGGCCATGCGAGCGATGTCGGCGTTATGGGTAATCAGCACCGTGGTGGTTCCAAGTTCTCTGTTGACCGTTTCCAGCGCTTCCAGGACAACCACGCCGGTTTTCGAATCCAGCGCCCCGGTGGGTTCGTCACACAACAGCACGGCGGGGTTCTTTGCGATGGCCCGGGCGATGGCGACCCGCTGCTGCTCGCCGCCGGAGAGCTGAGCGGGAAAGTGATCCATCCGTTCGGCAAGCCCGACAATCGTCAGGGCCTCGGCCGGATCCATGGGCGATGCCGATATCTCGGTCACCACGGCAACGTTTTCCCTCGCCGTGAGACTGGGTATGAGGTTGTAGAACTGGAATACGAAGCCCACGTGGTTGCGCCGAAAATCCGTCAGCCTGCGTTCCCCGGCCTCGGTGAGATCCTGACCGTGGTACCAGACGTGGCCCGCCGTGGGCGTGTCCAGGCCGCCGAGGATGTTCAGAAGCGTGGATTTCCCGCTTCCGGAGGGACC
>JASFOT010000324.1:0-3381 GCA_050116375.1 Gammaproteobacteria bacterium
AAACGAGCGGGCGTATCTCGCCATTATCCTGGGAAGGCTTTCAACCGGGGTGGTCTCCCTTGAGACAGACTGGAGAATCCGCACCGCGAATCAGGCGGCGGGCTCCATTCTGGGTTTTGACGTGGAGAAATGCATTGGCCGCCCGCTGCTCGAGATCGCCCGGGAGAACCCCATGCTGGAGCAATTCGTTGACGTGGGCCGACGTCACATCATGTCGGGAGACCTGGAGTGGCGCGAGCAGGTCGTTCTCAAGGCCGAGGTCGGGAGACGAGTGCTCATGTGCGCGTGCTCGGCTCTGAAATCCGAAGCCGGCGGAACCAGTGGTTATGTCGTCGTTTTCGACGACATAACTGCGTTGCTGCAGGCCCAGCGCGATGCGGCCTGGGGAGAGGTGGCGCGGCGTCTGGCCCACGAGATCAAGAACCCCCTGACGCCAATACAGCTGTCCGCCGAGAGGATGCGGAGGAGGCTCCTCGACCATCTGGAGGAACAGGATTCCCAGGTGCTGGAACGGGCCACCCGAACCATCATCCAGCAGGTCGAGAACATGAAGGAGATGGTCAACGCCTTCAGCGAATATGCCCGGGTCCCGGACATGGACATTTCCGTCATCGACGTCAATGCCTTCATTACCGAGGTGGCCGAGCTTTATCGCGGCCGCGAGATCGATGCGAGAGTGGACCTGGACCTTGATCCTCGAATCGGGTCTGCGGAGGTGGATGCAGGCCGATTTCGCCAGATTCTCCACAATCTGTTGCGCAATTCCTTCGAGGCCCTGGAGCAGGTATCCAATGCCCGTATCCTTATCAGCACCCGGCTGGGCTCCGACGGCGACGCCCACATGATCCGGATAGTGGTGGAGGATAACGGTCCGGGCTTCCCGGTGGATTCCATAGAACAGATTTTTGATCCCTACGTCACCAGCAAGCCGAAGGGAACCGGGCTCGGGCTCGCCATCGTGAAGAAGCTGGTGGAAGAGCACGGGGGTCGGGTCGAGGCCACCAACGTGGAAGAAGGAGGGGCGAGAATGACCATCCTGATGCCGATGGACGATGCGGCTCGAACGACATCGAGTCGCAGGGAAGTCCACATCGCCGATCTGAAGGGAGAGAGAGCATGACCGCCCCCCATATCCTGGTCGTTGACGACGAAGCCGATATCCGTGATCTGCTCAAGGAGATCCTCAGCGAGGAAGGCTACGAGGTAGATGTGGCGGCGGATGCAGCAGAGGCCAGGTTATGTCGTGATGAGAACGACGTGGACCTGGTTCTGCTGGACATCTGGATGCCGGACACCGATGGGATCACGCTGTTGCGCGAGTGGTCGGCCGACGCCGAGAAAGCGGCGGCCCCGGTGGTCATGATGTCCGGCCACGGCACGGTGGAGACCGCCGTCGAGGCAACCCGTCTGGGTGCTTTCGATTTCATCGAGAAACCGGTATCCCTGGCCAAGCTGCTGAGGGTCGTCGAGCTGGCCCTGGAGGAAGGCAGATCCCGTGACAGGCCCAGGGCCCGGCAGATGGTGCCCGATCTCATCCGACCCATCGGCAAGAGCCGCATGGTGCGTGCCTTGCGGGAGCAGGTGGAAAGGGTGGCTTCCCATGACACGCCGGTACTCCTGGTGGGCGAGCCCGGCAGCGGCCGGGAGGCGTTTGCCCGCTATATGCATTCCCTGAGCGAACGGGCGGACGGCCCTTTCGTGTCTGTGGTGGCGGGTTCCATCGGTCAGGAGGACGCGGCCGAGCGCTTTTACGGCAGGAAGGACGGCGAGGGCCCTCTGGACGGGGTCCTGGACGAGGTCCGCGGCGGAACCCTGTTTCTCAACGAGATTGCCGATCTGCCCCCTGCCGCACAGAGCGCGCTGCTGGCGGCCATCGAAAGCGGCGAATTCAGGCGGGTGGGCGACAACTCCGCCCGAACCATGGACGTCCGGATCGTCAGCTCGGCCCAGCCTGCCTTCGAAACGGCTCCGCCCCGTGATTTCCGGCGGGATCTCGTCTCCCAGCTCAGCGTGATCACCCTGCACGTTCCCCCGCTGAGAGACTATGCGGAGGACGTCCCCGAGCTCCTTCGTTACTTCGTGGACCAGCTGGTCGATTCCGAAGAGCTGCCGTTCAGGCGATTCAGCGTGGCGGCCCAGAACAGGCTGCGGAATTACCCGTGGCCGGGCAATGTCCGTGACCTGAAGAATCTGGTCAAAAGGCTGCTGATCATGGGCGGCGACGAGGAGATCGGCCTGGAGGAGGTCGAGGATCTCCTGGCCTATGAGAGCGCCGCCGGTGAGCCCCTGGTCAAACAGGATCTGCTGGCGCTACCGCTAAGGGAGGCCCGGGAGCAGTTCGAACGGGCGTATCTACAGCAGCAGCTGATACTTTGCCACGGGAAAGTCGGGCAGCTGGCGAAACGGGTCGGGATGGAACGGACCCATCTGTACAGAAAACTCCGGTCCCTGGGGATCGATTTCCGTCAGTCCGGCGGCGACGACTGAGCCGTGGTCGAGGCCCGAGGCGCGATTCTTCCATCTTCCAGGAACAGGGGGGCGCTCTCCGGAAAGTCTTCCCGGCTCAGTCGCTCGATGAGGCGGAAGGCTTCGGCGGAGGTGTCGCTCACCGGACCTCCGGGGCGTCTTTGCCGGAAGGAATGCAGGCTGCCGCCGAGAAACTTTCCCTGGGCGTCGAGTTCTGCCACCAGCAGCGGCGCCAGCCCGTTGTCGCCGGTCACGCGGATACCGTAATAGGTGGCGAAGTTCCCCAGACTGTAGGCGATGATCCGGTCCTGATAGACCTCCATCGCCCGCGGCACGTGGGGACCGTGCCCCACCACGAGGTCGGCGCCGGCGTCCACCGCCGAACGGGCAAACCGGACCACGTCGCCGCGATTTTCGCCGCGGAAATACTCGGTCTCGAACGGGATCCGCAGGACATCCCCTGATTCTCCGCCGGCATGCATCGAGACGATCACGATCTCGTGGCTGTCGGCGAGGGCGCGGATTCGCCCGGCTGCGGCGGGGATGTTGAGCAAGTCGTGGGCTCCCTTGAAGGGGGCGAAAGCAATGAGCGCGACCTTGATACCCCCGACCTCCCAGGACGCCACGTCCCCTTCCCTCCCCGAATGCAGGATGCCGTTGGCCTGAAGCGCTGTCATGCTCGAGTCGCGGCCTTCTTCACCGAAATCCCGGGCGTGATTATTGGCAAGACTCATGACCGTGAAGCCGGCGTCCGCCAGGTGGGCCGCATAACGTGTCGGGGACCGGAACAGATAACATGCCGATGGATTGGAACACTTCTTCACCGGCTCGCCCCCGTCCAGCAGCACGCCTTCCAGGTTGCCGAATCCGATATCGGCTTCCCGGATGATCGGCGCCGGGTCCTGCAAAAGCGAT
>JASFOT010000325.1:0-3380 GCA_050116375.1 Gammaproteobacteria bacterium
TCAGCGCTGGAGATCTACCACGGTACGGCCCTTGACCTTCCCCTCCAGGTAGTCGGGGAAAATGTCGCCCAGTTCGCTAAGCGCCACCGTCCGGGTACCGATCAGATCCAGCCGGCTCGGCTTCAGGTCGGTCGCCAGACGCTCCCAGACGCGAAGCCGGAGAGCCCGGGGCGTGGCCACGGAATTGATCCCAAGGAGATTGACTCCTCTCAGGATGAAGGGCATGACGGTCGTGTTCAGCTCATGGCTCTCCGCCAGACCGATACTGGCGATACTGCCCCACCAGTCCATGGTGCGCGTCAGCCAGGTCAGCGTTTCACCGCCCAGATTGTCGATGGCTCCCGCCCAGGTGGCCTTTTCCAGCGGCCGGCTACCCATGTCCAGCTCGCCTCTTATGAGGATTTCGGAGGCGCCCAGTTCTTCGAGGAAATCCGAGGCCTCTTTCTTGCCGGTGACCGCGGAGACCTTGTAGCCGAGGCCGGAAAGCATGTTGACCGCCAGACTGCCGACGCCCCCGGTTGCGCCGGTGACCGCCACGGGCCCCTTGTCCGGGCTCAGGCCGTTGTGCTCGAGCCGGACTATGGCCAGCCCCGCCGTAAAACCGGCGGTGCCGAGGCACATGGCGTGAAACGGGTCCAGGCCCTCCGGAATCGGTATGACCCAGTCGCCCCGAACCCTGGCGTACTCGGCGTATCCGCCGTCGTGATCCTCACCGAGGCCGCAGCCCGTGACCAGCACCGGGTCCCCGGGGCTGAACCGGTCATCCCCGGAAGCTGCCACCTCCCCCGCAACGTCGATACCGGCGACGAGCGGAAAGTGCCGCATGATCCTGCCGGCGCCCGTCGCCGCCAGGGCATCCTTGTAGTTCACGCTGCTGTAACGCGCCCGGATGACCACATCCCCCTCCGAAAGCTCGCCCAGCTTCACTTCCTCGAGCCGGCCCCGGACTTTCTTGTCTTCCCGATGGACTCGATAGGCCCTGAGGGTACGCTCTTCAAGTTCTGTCATTTCTGTCTCCTCGCTGATGCCGGCGATATCAGGGCGAATTGGCCCGGCGCGCCAGCCATACCGCCAGTCCCTGTGCGTTGAGCCGGATATCGTCGCCGACGATGCTTTCCCGCCAATGGGGATCTCCGTCACAGCCATGGGCATCCAGCCTGGCATACATGTACTGCCGGAGGGCTTCCTCCAGGGCACCGTCGGTGGCCTCACCCGCGTCCAGGGCGATATCTGCATACGCCCGGATATCTGTCTTGAGGTCGCCGGCCAGCCGCGGGAGGTCCAGTACCCGACTATAGTGCGTGAGGTAGATGGCTGCCGGCTCGGCGGCCATCAGTCTGTCCACCGTGGCCACGGCCGCCTCCGGATCGAACTGGACCGGAGTCGTGCTGGGAAAGATGAACTCTCCCTTGTCCGTATCGAGCTCACGGTAGGAAAGTCCGAAACTGTCCCCGGCGAATATGCACCGCGACCCGTGATCCAGGATGCAGTAGTGATGGCGGGCGTGCCCCTCTGTGTGCAGGAATTCCAGTGTCCTTCCGGACAATTCCAGGGTATCCCCGTCCCGCACTGTTCGAATCCTGTCTTCCGGTATCGGCCGAATCCGGCCGTACAGTGATCTGAAAAGCTCCTCTCCGTACACCTGGATCGATCCCTCGATCAGGCGAGCCGGATCCGCCATATGTCGCGCGCCCCGTGGATGAAGGACCGCGGTCGCCCTGGGCAGCGCCGCCATGAGTTCTCCCGCGCCCCCGGCGTGATCCAGGTGAACATGGGTCACCAGCACATATTCGACGTCTTCCGGCGCCAATCCCCTGGATGTCAGGGCCTCCAGCAGCAGGGGTACGGACCTGGACGTCCCGGTATCCACAAATGCGGCGCGGCCCTGGTTTACGATGAGGTGGCTGGCATCCATCATGGGACGCACGTACTCCGTGTCTATCGCCGTGATGCCGTCCGGATAATCGATTGTGCCGGCTTTGTGCTGCATGCTTTTCTCCTGGAGGGAACCCGATTGTGCAATCTGAAAAACGACAAGTGAACCTCGGGACCGGACCGGCCGGTGATTTATCGGTGCCCCGGGGCCGGCGTGCGGGCGGGCTGACGGGGCGGTGACCGATACACCCGGTATCGCCCTCGTGCTCGGCGATCAGCTGGGAGAGGGCAACCCGGCGCTGGCCGCGTCCGATCCGTCCCGCGACCAGGTGCTGATGATCGAGACCCCGGGGGAGGCCGCCCACGTCCGCAGCCACAAACAGCGGATCGCCTTGTTCCTTTCCGCGATGCGCCATCACGCCGAGGGGCTCCGGGCCTCCGGATGGTCGGTGGATTACGTGGATCTGGATGCGGAGTGTGCGTCGCTGTCAGAGGGATTGATCGCCGCAATCCACCGGCACGGGGCCGCCATCGTGCGGGTGGCCGAACCCGGAGAGTGGCGCGTACTCGAGGCTCTCCAGAATGCATGCCACGAGGCCGGGGTCCAACTGGAAGTCCTGTCGGACCCCCATTTCTACGTGACGAAGGAGGAATTCGCCTCGTGGGCGGAAAATCGGAAGTCGCTGGTCATGGAGCATTTCTATCGTGCCGCCCGGAAACGTTTCGGAATTCTCGTGGAGGACGGCAATCCCGCCGGCGGCAAATGGAATTTCGATCCCGAGAACCGGGGTAGCTTCGGTCGTGAGGGACCGCAGGATCTGCCCGATCCGATGCGATTTCCGCCGGACGAAATCACCGAGACCGTCCTGTCGGATGTGGCACGACATTTTCCGGATCATCCCGGCCAACTCGAGGAATTCCGCTGGCCGGTGACGAGAGCCCAGGCACGCCGCGCCCTGAAGGACTTTATTACCCATCGCCTGCCCCGCTTCGGCGAGTTTCAGGACGCCATGTGGCGGGACGAGCCTTTCCTCTACCACTCACTTGTATCGTCATCGCTGAACCTCAAGCTGCTCGATCCGCGGGAGTGTGTCGAAGCGGCTACGGAAGCCTGGCGTAAACAGGAGGCGCCGATCCAGGCGGTGGAGGGCTTTGTCCGCCAGATACTCGGATGGCGCGAATTCATCCGCGGCATCTACTGGCTGAAGATGCCGGACTACGCCCGGGGCAACGCGCTGGATGCCGGCCGTCCCCTGCCTTCGTTCTACTGGACGGGCGAGACCGAAATGCAGTGCCTGGCCCAGGCAATCGGCCAGACACTGGCCCATGGCTACGCCCACCACATCCAGAGGCTGATGATTACGGGCAACTTCGCCCTCCTCGCGGGCATCGAGCCCGCGGCGGTGTGTGACTGGTATCTGGCCGTCTACGTGGACGCCGTCGAATGGGTGGAGTTACCCAACACCCTGGGGATGGCGCTCCACGCCGATGGCGGTGTCGTCGGC
>JASFOT010000326.1:0-3378 GCA_050116375.1 Gammaproteobacteria bacterium
GAATCTCGGCGCCACCTTGCTGTTCATGTCGTCGTCCTGGTAGGTGGCGTCGCCCTTGATCCAGCCGTACAGGCTGAGCTGGGTCGCTTCCGTATCCACCAGCTTCACATCCGCCACGGCGCTGGTTGACATTCCGGCCAGGAATGCCGAGGCAGCGAGGGCGGTCAAGTGTCTCTTGTTCACTACATATATCTCCCTGATAGTAAAGCAGTGCGGGAAGTCTGGGGCTTTACTTACTGAAAATCAAGATATTTATATTGGGAAGGCGGGGAGAATCGAGATCAGGTGATGTTGCTGTTATGCAACAAAAGATCCGCTGGATCGACGGGCACGGGTTCCCGGGAATCGAAAACGATGGTCTCAGTCCCGGATGCGCCCTCGCAGGGACTTGACGGAACTCCGGCGTTTCTTCTCTTCGCGCCGGCGGCGGATCACCGCCCGGGAAGGCTTTGTGGGGATACGCGGCCTGGAACGGTGTGCCGCTCGCTGGAGGATCTGGACCAGGCGCGTGAGGGCTGCCTGCCGGTTCCGAGGCTGGCTGCGATGCTCGCGGGCGGTAATGACGATCGTCCCGTCCGCGCCGATGCGTCTGTCGTCCAGCTGGCGAACGCGGGTTTTCAATTCGGCGGGCAGTGAGGAGGCTTCCACGTCGAATCGCAGCTGAACGGCGGTAGAGGCCTTGTTAACGTGCTGGCCGCCGGGGCCCCTGGACCGGATGGACGTGATCTCGATCTCGTTCAGCGGAATGGAGATCCCGGATGTGATTCGGATGTGCATGATGCGGGTAACCGGTATGCCCTGCCGGGCCGTCTCCCTTCCCGGAGCAGGCCGGGAACGGTTTCCTGTGGGTCGGTAAATTTGTGCTTTATTTAGGGTAGGCGCTTGGACAGATAAAGGGCAATCTCATGGTCCGGCAAGAAGTGTTAGCCCCCGCCGGCATTCTTCTCCTGATGGCCGACGGCGAAGAGGGAACGGATCGAGTGCGGCTGCTGGGCCGCGAACTGGAGATCCGGCGAATCAACTGTCGCCGCAATCTGCAGACGGTCCGGGATCTGATCGAGAGCCATGACGGTGAATTCGACGCTATCGGCCTCGAGGGGTTTCCGCTGGTGCTCCGGCTCGATCAGGCGCAGGTCAACCACACTCTTACCGCTTTCCTGCGCGATGCGGCCCGCGTGACGCCGGTGGTTGACGGGAGCGGTATTCGTCCCGGACTCGAGCGCTGGGGTGTCGTTCTGGCCCAGCGTGCGGAACCCGGAATTTTCGCCGAGAAACGCGTTCTCATGATGCCTGGGCTCAATCATGTCGGTCTCGCGTCGTCCCTCGCCCGTCACGGTTGCCAGGTGAGATACGCGGATCCGGTCATCTTCTTCGATCTGCCGCAGTTTCCCGGCGTGGCTCGCAAGGCAACCCTGGAGCAGGCCGCCGAGCCTATCCTGCAGACCCTGAGGGCCGATCCCCTGGAACGGCTTTTCCCGCCGCCGGATCCGCGTCGCGGGCACGGTCACCACGGACTGGTCGAGTGGGCGGACCTGCTGGCGGGCGACGCGGCGACGATCCGCTGCTTCTCGCCGGCGGACCTTCGCGGCAAGACCGTTGTAGTGGAGCGCGCGTCACGGGAAGACGAGATGGATCTGACGGCCCGGGGTGCCTCCATTCTGGTTGCAATGATGCCCCAACTGGAAACGGACGGGGCGCGGTATTCCGCGTCTGCGGCTGCCATTGAAGCCGCCATGGTGGCGCTGCGCGATCACCCTGATCTCAGTCTGAGCGAGGACACCTACCTGGACCAGATTGCCGGCCTCGACTGGTCGCCCAGGATCAGCTATCTGCAACCCGGTGAGGCAGATATGAACCGCTTCGCGTTCGTCATTCATCCGCTCTCCGTCCGGATGATCAAGGCCCACCCGAAGTTCCGCTGGGCCAGAGCCCTGCCCGATCGCCTGATTGAATGGTTTGCGTCCTATCTGCCGCCCCTCTACGTATCGACGGTCACCGGTGCGGTGTCGCCACGGACCGGTCAGCGGGTCGAGGGTTTTCTTTACACCCTGGGCGCCACCCCGCGGCGAATGATGCAGCAGGGCGTGAGATACACCTATGACAAGCTGCTGGAAATCGCGCGCAGCGCACAGCGCCGTGGCGCGAGGATCATGGGCCTGGGCGCGTTCACGTCGGTGGTGGGCGACGCCGGCAAGACCGTGGCTCACGAGGCGGATATCGCCATTACCAGCGGCAACAGCCTGACGGTGGCGGCGACCCTGGAGGCGGCAAAGGAGGCGGTTCTGAAGATGGGCGCCACCGACCTGACCCGGGGTCGGGCCATGATCGTCGGGGCGACCGGCTCCATCGGGGCCGTCTGTGCCCGATTGATCGCCCAGGCCATCAGGGACGTGGTACTGATTTCCATCGAGCCCGAGCGCCTGATCGAGCTCAAGCGACGCATTCAGCAGGAGACGCCGGGCGCGCGGGTGGTCATCGGTACCCGTCCCGGCGATCATCTCGCGGATTGCGATCTGGTGGTGACGGCGACCAGCGCCTTCGGACAGCGGGTCCTCGATATATCGGGGTGCAAGCCCGGCGCCGTGGTCTGCGACGTGGCGCGGCCCCATGATCTGAGTCCGGAGGAAGCAGCCGCCCGCCCGGATGTGCTGGTGATCGACTCCGGGGAAGTCCTGATTCCGGGCGATATCGATTTCGGCTACGACATCGGCCTGCCGCCCGGAGTCGCCTATGCCTGCCTGGCCGAAACCTGCCTGCTGGCGATGGCGGGGCGCTTCGAGGATTTCACCATTGGCCGCGAATTGAGCATGGAACGGGTGAAGGAAATCTATCGTCTTTTCCAGGCACATGGCTTCAGGATCGCCGGTCTCCATTCCTTTGACGAAACCGTTACAGAGGAGCAGCTTGCGGAGAAGCGGCGACTGGCGGAGCGTCTCCGCCGGGACCCGGTCCTGCTCGAAACCACCATGCGGGAGGCAGCGCGGAAAATTGCTTCAGTGCCGGTGGCGGCCAAGGGGGTCAGACCGTCGCGGCAGGCGCCCTGGCTGCCTCAGTCCTGGCTGACTCATCTGTTCGAGTTTCTGGATCGACGGGTCGCGCCGCCGCACTGACGCGTGGTATCCGATCCCCAGTAGCCCGGAATCCGCGGCCGGCATTATTTCTTCCTGGGGGGCAGCTCCTCGAAGGCCGGCAGATCTGCCGGCGGGAGATACCAGCTGGCCCGGGATCCCCAGAATATATTCCGCAGCGGACGAGTCCCCGGGTCGTCGTCCAGCGTTCCCGCCGTCACCACCACCCAGCGATGGTCGCGGGTGGTCCACGGCAGCTTTGACCCGCAGGTCCGGCAGAAGGCATTACAAAATCGAGTGGCCTCCTCGT
>JASFOT010000327.1:0-3375 GCA_050116375.1 Gammaproteobacteria bacterium
CCCGGGGTCACCCACCACGAGCTGGTCCATGTACCCCTTGAGCAGCCGGATGGTGTCGTCCGCGATGTCGTCCTGAAGAAACAGTGCCCGGAGGGCCGAGCATCGCTGGCCGGCACTGTAGAAAGCCGACTGCACGGCATCCAGCACCACCTGCTCCGGCAACGCCGAACTGTCGACCAGCATGGCGTTCTGGCCACCGGTTTCCGCGATCAGAGCGGCGATGGGACCGTCCCTTCCGGCCAGGGCCCGATTGATAATTTGCGCGGTTTCAGTGGAGCCGGTGAAAGCGACGCCGGCGACCCGCGGATCCGGAAGAATCGGCCCGGCCACCTCGGGGCCGTCCCCGGGAAGGAAGTTCAGGACCTCGCCGGGGATGCCGGCCTCGTGCATCAGCTGAACAGCGCGAAAAGCCACCAGCGAAGTCTGCTCCGCCGGCTTGGCGATAACGGAGTTACCAGCCACCAGCGCCGCCGATACCTGGCCGGTGAAAATGGCCAGAGGGAAATTCCAGGGGCTTACGCAAAAGAAAACGCCGCGTCCATCCAGTTCCAGCGTATTTCGCTCCCCCGTCGGTCCGGGCATCGGACGGGGAACGAAGTCCTGCCGCGCCCGGGCAGCGTAATAGCGAAGAAAATCCACAGCCTCGCGAAGCTCGGCGATGCTGTCGGGAATCGACTTGCCCGCTTCCCGTACGCAAAGGGCCATCAGCTCCGCTTCGTGGGTCTCGAAAAGATCCGCGGTCCTGTCGAGCATTTCGGCACGCTCAGCGGCCGGCCGCCGATTCCATGCCTCGTAGGCGCGGGCCGCCACGTCCACCGCCTGTCGGGCGACGTCCGCGGACGCGAAGGCTACTGTACCGACGACACGGCGGACATCGGCCGGATCCGTTGAATCCACCGACCGGCCGGGGATTGCCTCGCCCCCCACCAGCGCCGCGGCCGCACGCGGTTCCCTCAGGCTGTGCTCCATTTCCCGGGCCAGGGGACCCAGGCGAGTCGAATCAGCCAGATTGAGACCGCGGGAGTTTTTCCGTTCCGTCCCGTAGAGGTCCCGGGGCAGCGGGATCCGCGGATGTGCGAAGGAGTCGAACTTGCTGACGGTATCGACCGGGTCCTCGACGATGGCGTCGATGGGGGCCTTCTCATCCACGATGCGGTTAACGAACGAGGTGTTGGAGCCGTTTTCCAGCAGACGTCTTACCAGGTACGGCAAGAGATCCTCGTGATTGCCGACGGGAGCATAAACCCGGCACGGAAGGTTCAGCTTGTCCGCGCCGACAACTTCGTCATAAAGCTCGTCCCCCATGCCGTGGAGACGCTGGAACTCGTACCCGCTGTTGCTCCCGGCCAGGTGGATAACGCTGGCCAGGGTCTGGGCGTTATGGGTGGCGAACTGGCAGTACACCCTGTCCTCGGCCTCGAGGAGTACCCTTGCGCACGCCAGATAGCAGACATCGCTGTTGGGTTTCCGCGTGAACACGGGATAGCCCTCCAGACCGTCAACCTGGGCACGTTTGATCTCGGCGTCCCAGTAGGCTCCCTTCACGAGCCTGATGCCGATCCGTCGGCCGACCTGTCCGGCCAGGTCGATCACCCATCGGGACACTGCGAGACCGCGCTTCTGGTATGCCTGGATTGCCAGTCCGAGACCCTCCCATCCCTCGAGTTGGGGATTCCGGTAGACGGACTCGAAAAGTTCCAGGGACAGTTCCAGGCGATCGGCTTCCTCTGAGTCCACGGTGAACCCGATATTCGCCTTTTTGGCCCGCAGGGCGAGTTCGGTAAGGAGCGGAATGAGATCATCCAGGACCCGTTCGCGCTGGGCATGGCTGTATCGCGGATGCAGCGCGGACAGTTTCACGGAAATGCTAGGCGCCGCATCGATGGAGGACGCCTCCGCCGCGGCCCTGCCGATGGCGTCGATGCCGTCGCAGTAAGCCTCGAAGTAGCGGCGCGAGTCCTCCCGGGTGAGCGCAGCCTCGCCCAGCATGTCGAAAGTGTAGCGATACTGCCGATTCTCAGCGCTCTGCGAGCGTTTCATCGCTTCCGCGATGGTCCGTCCCATCACGAACTGGTGGCCCATGATTTTCATGGCCTGGCGCATGGCGCCGCGAATGACCGGTTCCCCGGCCCGTGCCACCATCCTGCGCATGAATTGACCGGGATGTTCGACGGTCTCCTGATCGAGACGGATGATGCGCCCGGTCAGCATCAGTCCCCAGGTAGAAGCGTTCACGAAAACAGAACCGCTGGTGCCCACGTGATCCTTCCAGTTACCGGCAAGCAGCTTGTCGGCGATCAGTTTGTCCGCCGTTTCGCTGTCCGGAACCCGCAGCAGCGCCTCGGCGAGGCACATCAGGACGACGCCCTCCTGTGACGACAGATCATATTTCTTCATGAAAGCGTCGAGGCCGCCCTTCTCGCCGCGATTTCTGCGGACGGCCTCCACGAGCCGCTCGGCGGTTTGACGGATTTTCGCCTTGGTCGCGTCATCGACCCGGGCGAGCTCGACCATCTCGCGCATCACCTCGTCCTCATTGGCGAGGTAGTACCTGTTGATAATTTCTCCGACGCTCGATAGCGGTCGGTCGTCAGGCGCGAAAATAAAGCGACTCGATTGAGACGTCATCGGAGTGGTCGCGTGCAAAACGGCACCCTCCCAAGGTCGTTGAATTCCAGTCAGACGGCCTACCGACCGGCAGAAAGACGTGGTCGGGAACGGCCGGCTTCGAAGTCGTGATTATAGGGGATGGCCACCTGGCGCGCAGTCCGCGGGTGCCTTTAAACGCACTGACGATAGCGCCTGCAGTAATCGGCCAGTATCACGGAGTGGTCGAAAACGGTCTCCGGGGGATCGCAGGGATCGACCAGTATCAGCTCACGGGCGTCATCTCCCGCTCTCGGCCGTCCCGCGCCGGCCGCAGCGAACACGACACTGACCGTGTGGCCGCGGGGATCCCTGTCCGGGGCTGAGTAGACACCGAGCAGTTCGGGCTCGCTGATCGCCAACCCGGTCTCCTCCGCGATCTCGCGGACGGCCGCCTCCTCCACCGTTTCCCCGACATCGACGAAGCCCCCCGGCAGGGCCCATCCCAGCGGGGGATTGCGGCGTCCGATCAGGACCACCGGCCGGCCCGGTCGCTCAGGCAACTCGACAACCACGTCCACGGCCAGCAGCGGGGTTTGCGGTCGGGCCACGATCAGTCCTCCCGTTTCCTGGTAAAGCGGATAATTCGCCGCCGGGAGCGTTTATCCGGCCGCGAGGCCGGCGGGATCGGCGCAACTCTCCGCCTGAGCGCCAGTTCCTGTGCGATGGCTGTCCGTTTCTCCACGCTCTCCTCCGATTCGGTAAACAGTTTTGCAGCTTCCCGGGCGG
>JASFOT010000328.1:0-3353 GCA_050116375.1 Gammaproteobacteria bacterium
TACGGATGCTATGGGGGAGACCAGGGGATTGGGACCCCTTGGTGTGAGCCATGGGGACGGGAACACTCGAACAGACTTCGATCAGAATCGCCACAATCTGTGGCCCGGTGAATCGCTTCTTCGCGTTCGTCTTCGCTTCCGAAAACGGACTTTACTTAAGCTCATACTGGCCCGGCTGGCGGGGAGCAGGTCGGCACCTCATCACCGCGGATGGCCGTGCCCCCTGGCGCCAGCCACGTTTCCCTCGGCCCGACGTACTTGGGCTATCCTCGTTTCTTCTTATCCGCCGGGAATGACAATAAAAAATTGAAGGAAGAACTGTGACCATCACACTCGAAGACATTCAACAGGCCGCCAAACACATCAGGGGTGATGTCGAGACCACGCCGCTGGTACATTCGCGCACCCTTTCCAGGATGACCGGCGCCGAAGTCTATCTCAAGTTCGAGAATCTGCAGTTCACCGCCTCGTTCAAGGAACGCGGTGCCCTGAATAAACTGTTGTCGCTGTCAAAACAGGAACGTGCCAATGGCGTGATTGCCATGTCGGCCGGTAATCATGCCCAGGCGGTGGCCTATCACGCACAGCGACTCGGCATCCCCACCACTATTGTCATGCCGCGTTACACCCCCAACATCAAGGTCGAACACACACGTGCTTATGGGGCCAATGTCATCCTGCACGGTGAGATCTTTGATGACGCCGCGGGTTTCACCCTGCAAAAGGCCCAAGATGAAGGCCTGACCCTGATCCATCCCTATGATGATGCAAAGGTCATCGCCGGTCAGGGCACCGTTGCCCTGGAGATGTTGAAGGTACAGCCGGAGCTGGATGTATTACTAATCCCCATCGGGGGTGGCGGTCTGATCGCCGGTAATGCCACAGCGGCGAAGGCGATCAAACCCGATGTCCAGGTCATCGGTGTCGAGGCTAGCCGTTATCCTTCCGTCTATGCCACCCTGCATCAGCAGCCACCCCAGTACGGCACCAGCACCATTGCCGAGGGTATTGCGGTAAAAAAACCGGGCGAAATCACCTTAGCTATTATCGAAAAACTGGTGGACGATGTAGTGCTGGTCGATGAGGCACAGATCGAACAGGCGGTGCTGTTGCTGCTGGCAGTGGAAAAGACCGTCGCCGAGGGGGCCGGTGCCGTCGGCCTGGCCGCCCTGTTGCAGGAGAAGGAAAAGTACCAGGGCAAACGGGTCGGCCTGATCATCTCCGGCGGCAATATCGATATGCCGGTCCTCGAATTGATTATCCAGCGCGGCATGGTGCGTGACGGCCGCATGATTCGACTGCGTATTGAATTACGCGATGTCCCCGGTAGCCTGGCCGCGGCAACCAAGTGTCTTGAAGATGCCGGTGCGAATATTGTCCACGTGCATCACCACCGCACTTTCACCGAACAGCCGTTGCAGAGCGTCGACGTGGAGTTTGTGTTACAGACGCGGGGCAAGGATCATACGGCTGAGATTGCAGAGGCTTTAACAGGTAATCATTTCAAGTTGTTATCGGACGTGTGAGGGATTAGCAATAAACTCCGCCTCCCCCTTTCCAAATTACGCAAAACCCTAAATATTTTAAATCCGCTTGCCAGGAAACCGATATAAAAGGTAATGGCCGTTGCCGATTCGGCCGTGGGTGCTGAGCGTTCCGTTTCCGTTACGGTTTATGTTTGCCCGCGAGCCGGCCGTGATGAACGCGGTGCTCGGTACCGGGAACATCGGCATCTCCTAAAATCGCGCCTCTTGCAGGCGCTGCCAGTCGATCTGGACGACCGCTTCGACCGCCCTGCGAAAAGCGGCCAGCAGCCCGCGATAGGCGCCGAGGAAATAATATGCGCGTTGCGCCTCGTCTCGGGAAATATTGGCACTGTTCAGCATGTCTTCCACCCGTTGCTGCAGGTCGACCGCGGTCTGCGCCATAGCCTCGAGCTGATATTCCTTGCTGAACGCTGCCGGGTCCCGCGCGATCTGATCCATCAGCGCTGCCATCCGTAGCCGCAAATCCTTACCGTGGGAATACAGTTCGCCGATACTGCCGAGTTGCCCGGCTTCCGGATACGCGCCGTCGAGGTCATTCATGCGTTGACTGAATAACCGGAGATTTCGCAACAGCGCTTGCAGGCGCTGGCGATCCGGGTCTTCCAGTGCTGTCGGGGACAGCACCGAGGCCCAGGTCGACAGCCGCGGCGGCAGGGCGGACAGTTGATGTTCGTGGAACGCGCGTCGCCGGGGGGACGCAAAGCCGGGGTCACCCTGCCGGTCGAGGTGCCGTAGCATGAACGCCGCACTTAACCAATAGCGACGGAGCTGGGCGTGCAGCCGGTCCTCGGCCCGGAAGGAAATCGGGAAGCGCCATGCGATCGCCATCAGCGTCACAAAAATCACACCGACCAGGAACCAGTTCGCGAACTGGAGGAAGCTGTAAGTCGGATGGTTGTCTGCGCCGATGATCAGCACAAGCATGGTCATCCACAGGTACTTGAACAGTATCGCTCGCGGCTGGTGGAAGATGTAAGCCACGGCAAAGACGGCAGCGAAAAGACAGAGGCCGAACTGCCAGAATTGCGTGAGCTGCGGCATGACGAACATATAGAAGGCGCCGCCAAACAGACCGCCCTGTATGACGGGTCGATAAAGGATAATTGCCGGCAAATGGGGCAGCTTTCCCATCGCCATGGGAAAGGCGTTGGTCATCGCTATGACGGCCACGACGATGGGGACGCCCTCGATATAAATGATCGCAAGGAAAGACAGCCACAGCGCCGTGGTCTGCCTGATGGTGGTGCTGAGCCGGTCCAGATCGAGGACCCAGGGTTCTCTGGGCCGGCGCGGGGCAGCCTGTCCGGCTTCACCGGGCTCGCCGCTGTGAATCCTGCGGGCGCTTTCGAACAGTGAAGACGCCAGGCCGCCGATGGCCAGCAGCTGATCGCGACAGCACACCACGGAAGCACGCTGGAAGTGAGACAGCTCAGCCAGGGCGCGTTCATCCAGTGGCAGCACCAGCTCCTGGGGCACCTGTGCCGGCGCCTGACCCGTCAATAGCTGGTCCACTCCGCGGAAACGCTGCTCCACTTCTTGGATGAAGGCCTCCAGGTCGGGCATGTAGCGCCTCAAATCCAGGCCCTTGAGGTCCTCGTAGCCGTCGTCCCAGCGCTCGAACGCGGTATGCAAAGCCTTCACATTGCGCAGGTGAGAGGCCCACGCGCCCTTCATCAACTCCGCGTCCGGGTTGTCGTAGGCCGCTCCCTCGAGCTTGCTGCCCAGCAGGGGTAGTTGCCCCGCCACATCCGCCATCAGCTTTTGGGGGGCGTTGTCATCGGCTCTCCCAAGCAGCAAGTCGACGTG
>JASFOT010000329.1:0-3351 GCA_050116375.1 Gammaproteobacteria bacterium
CCGACAGGACGGCATTACGCAGCGGTTAACAGTGACGCGCGTCACGAACCGGGCATCCGTCACCGGGTTATGGTTCGGATCTTTTTGGCTAAATGACATTAATAAAAACACGTAACCAACTGTTATCAAATAAATAAAAAAATTGAGCAGGGCGAAACGGCGAGCCCCATGCCCAAGTCCGTGATTATGTTTAAATCGTGACTATCATCACGCCGGATCCGCGTCCCAGGCCGCTATATTCCCCCCGAAGACTCCGACCCGACTGGATTCGGATCCAGGGAAACGACAGCACGGCCGATGAAAAAGCTGCTCAGAAAACAGCTCGAGCGTGCCCGGGAGCACGGCGGTGACTCCAAGTCCGTGCTGCGGCGTTTCCTTCCTATGGTGCTCAAGCAATACCGGCTGTTCCAGGAACGCATCGACGATCTGGACGCCCAGGTGGCAAACCTGCGCAGCAGCCTGGACGAGTACAGCACCGACGACCGAACGCTCAGGGACCAGCGCCTGCGGGCGGTGGTGGATAACGTCAAGGACGGCATTCTTTCCGTCAGTCACGAAGGAGAGATTCTCTCGGTCAACCTGACGGTGGAACGGATTTTCGGCTATCGGCCCGGCAGTCTGCTGGGCCGGCACCTGTCGCTGCTCCTGCCGTTTCCCGACGACATGACCGCGGCCGGATATCTCAAGGAGCTCTCCCGAACCAAGGACTGCACCGTCGCCGAGATGGCGCCCCACCAGGTGGAGGGCCGTCACCGGACCGGCAAGAGCTTCCCCTGCGACGTGGTTGTCAGTCGCGCCCAGGTGGAGGAGAACCGGATATTCATCGTCGGTGTCCGCGACATGACGGAGCGGGTCAACGCGGAGCGGGCGCTCCGGGAAAGCGAGGCCCGGTATCGATCGCTGGTGGACAGCGCTCCCGAAGCCATCGTCGTTTACGACGTGGACGAAGGACGATTCGTGGACGTGAACACCGCCGCCACCAAAATGTTCAAGCTGGATCGGACGGCGCTTCTTCACCTCGGCCCCCAGGACGTCAGCTCCGATCGTCAGCCGGACGGCCGGGCCTCCGATGCGGCTCGCGGCTATATCGAGGCGGCGCTGAACGGCAAGCATCCTGTTTTCGATTGGACCCACAAGGACGCCACCGGCCGGGAGATTCCCTGCGAGGTTAGGCTTGCCCGGATGGACAGTCAGCAGCGTCGACTGGTCCGGGGCAGCATTACCGATATCAGCGACCGCAAGCGTGCCGAGATCCTGGCGGCCGGCGAGAAGACCGTCCTCGAGCGCATTGCGGGCAACGCGCCGCTGGCGGAAATTCTCGACGTCATCACCGAGACCGTGGCGAAAGTGGCCGACGAGGCCTGCTGCGCCATTTTCCTGATCGATGAAGCGGGCCGACATCTCAGCGTGCGCAGCGCCCCCGGGCTTCCCGAAGAGCTGGTGGAGGCCATCGACGGACTCCCGGTGGAGGAACTGACGTCCCGGCCGGCCCCCGACAGAACCCTGGCGGAAACGGTCGTCATGGCGAACATGGGCTCCGATCCGCTCTGGGCCCGTTACCGGGAACTGGCCGAGGGGCTGGGGCTACGTTCCTCGTGGTCGACTCCCATCCGGACTTCCGACAGCCAGGTGATGGGCGCCTTCGCCGTCTTCTATCCGCAGCCCCGTGCCCCGGTGATGCAGAATTTCGAACTCTTCGATCGAATGACCCGATTGACCGGCATCGCCATCGAGCGCAAGCGGGCCGAGAAAACGATCCGCGCCAGCGAGGCGCGGTTCCGCGGCCTGTTCGAAAACGTGCTGGACGGCGTCTACCAGGTGTCCGCCGACGGCGAGTTCATTTCCGCCAACCCCGCGCTTGTAAAAATGCTGGGTTATGACTCCGAGGAGGACCTGAAGAGTCTCGGCCCGACCCGCAGCCTTTACGTGGATGCGGGCCAGCAGGCCGCCGTGCTGAGCACCCTTCACCGCGAGGGTCAGGTACGCAACGCGGAGCTCAAGCTGCGGCGCAAGGACGGAACCGTGATTATCGTCCTCGAGAACTCCCGTATCGTCCGTGACGAGAGGGGCGTGGTGGCGGGCTACGAGGGAACGTTATCGGATATTACCGAGCGCAAGCGCGCCGAAATGGCCATCCACGAGGCAAAGGAACGGGCCGAGGTGACGCTGAAGTCCATCGCCGACGCGGTGATCACCACGGACGGTAACGGTCGGGTGGATTACATGAACCCGGTGGCCGAGCAGCTCACGGGCTGGTCCATGCAGCAGGCCTCCGGGCGACCGGCCACGGAAATCATCCAGATTCTGGACGAGACGACCGGGGAACAGGTGGAGGATCCGGTGTCCATCTGTCTGCGCGAGAAATGCGTGACCGAACTTGGCCAGCATTCGATCCTCGTGGACCGCTTCGGCGAGCAGATCGCGATTCAGGATTCCGCCGCCCCGATTCGTGACCGCCGCGGCCAGGTCATGGGATCGGTGATGGTATTCCACGATGTCAACAAGGAACGCAGCCTGCGTCGCCAGCTCGCCTATCAGGCGAGTCACGATCCGCTCACCGGCCTGATCAATCGACGGGAATTCGAAGTCCGGCTGCAGGAAGCGCTGGACGCCAGCCGGGAAACGCCCGGCCTGACCCACGTGCTCCTGTACCTGGATCTGGACCAGTTCAAGATCGTCAACGACACCTGCGGCCATTCTGCCGGCGATCAGCTGTTGCAGCAGCTGACCGCTTTGATCACTCGACGCGTGCGTGTCAGCGACATTGTCTGCAGGCTTGGCGGCGACGAGTTCGGCCTGTTGCTCAGCGACTGCAGCCTGGAACGGGCCGTGGAGGTTGCCGACAGTCTTCGTCAGGCGATCCGGGAGTATCGGTTCTTCTGGCAGGACGCGGCGTTCGATATCGGCGTCAGCATCGGCGTGGTGACCGTGACCGAGGAGAGCGAGAGCGTCGCGGCGCTGCTGTCGGCTGCGGATGTGGCCTGTTACGCCGCCAAGGACCAGGGCCGTAACCGTCTGCACGTCTATCAGCACGGCGATGCGGCGGAGCGGCACGCCGAAATGCAGTGGGTCTCCCACGTGACCCGCGCCATCGAGGACGATCGCCTCGAGCTGTACTTCCAGCCCATCGTGCCCATCGGCGAGAAGAAGGACACGCGGGGCCATTACGAGCTGTTGCTCAGGCTTCGGGACGAGCGCGGTCGCCTGGTGAGTCCGGAAGCCTTTATCCCGGCGGCCGAGCGATACAACCTGATGCCGGCGCTGGACCGCTGGGTGCTGCGATATGCGCTGGAAAACCTGGCCTACACCGGCGGAGGGGACCGGGATGACGGCTACACGGTGGCCATCAAT